>JAONBD010000099.1 GCA_028376765.1 Candidatus Kapaibacterium sp. | reverse complement strand
ATACCAGCAATATTATCTGGTCTAATATTATCAACAAAAACTCCTTCTCCCGAATTTAATTTAACAGATTCTAATCTTAACCTTAGATAAACTGTATCTGCACTTTGCCCCTCTGCAAGTGCGTTTAGTGGCAATGGCAACCATTCACTAGTCGATAAATCTTCGGTCCAACCATCAAAATATGCTGAGCTAGTTAAATAATGTAATTGCCATGTTTTTCCAAAATCATTAGAAGTTTCAAAATAGGCTAGGTCTCCATCTCTAACATTTACAATTGCATCTAATACAATTTGTGGATTATCTGCTGTAACAACTATCGGTTTGAAAATAACAAAACTATCGGCTGTTGGATCATAGTTTTCGTTAGGTGAATCGGTAAAACTTACATTACCGTCACTAGCCGCTTCAGTTGTTGTATTCCAAGTGCCATCAGTAAAGTGTGGTATAATATTAGTGTTATCTTCGAAGCTTTCAGAAAGATTTTCAATTGGAGCACCTGTAAATCCTATCGAGGAATTAGATCTAACACTTTCTGCACTTTCTCCATCTCTTTCTCTAACAGCAGTTATAGTTAAATTGCTGTAGTAAACATCGTTTTCTAAAGGAATAAAATCTTCTCTTATTTCTCCAGATAATATATTTTGATTTTCAATTGTTCCAATTAATGAATCATCACTATAAACATTAATAGAAGTAATACCTTCAATAGACTGTCCATCTATAGATTCAGTTGGAGATGTATATCTAATCAAAAGACCAGATTCTGTTCCTACTGCAACAAAATTTTCTGGTGCTTTAGTTTCAAGATTACCACCAATATTCACAACAAATTCACAAATCTCGCCAGCACCTTTAACATCTTTAGAAATCACTTGTAAGCCATATCTAACTTCATTACCCAAACTAACGTCACTATCAGAATAAGAATTTTGACCTTTTTCAAAAGTTGCAATTTCTTGACCATTTTTGAAAAGTTTAACATCATAATCGTTAATTACTTCTCCCAAACCATCATAAATGCCACTCCAAGATATATTTAATGACCCATTAGAAAACTCACTAGCAATATTTTCAGGAGCATCAGGATAAGTTCTTAGTTTTGATGTATAAAGTTCGCATGAAGCATAACTATTTGGATTTTCTTGAACCCAAAACAATGGATAAATGTGATTATCATGAGCTGTGATACAAGCATAATCGCCCCAATATCTATTACCAATACCATCTTGATTGATAGCTCTTACCGTCATAGATTCATCTGTTAGTCTTTTGTGTTTCCAAGTATTTCCACCATCGTAAGAATACGCATAGTAAGCATCTACTTTCTTATTTTCAGGGTCTTCTTGAGAGCTGTAATAAAATACGTGTATATATCCAGTAACAGGATCAACAGTAATTGCAGGGAAGAACATATCGTTACCATTATTACTATTATCTATTGTTTTAACTTCCCATTCATCTGGTTTAGAATCGGTTGTAGCATTTCTAAGCGTAGCTAAATATATTTTATTATCACCATCTAATCCATCTCTTTTACCTGGCATAACACAATACAAGCTACCTCTATAAGGACCATCAGAGTGATCAACAGCTAATTGGGGGTTAGTACTCATTCTCATGTTATCTTTATTTGCTAAGACTACTCTATTTGAACCTTCTTCAAGCTCAGATGATGGTAATCCAATATTCCAATTATTCATAGCAACTGAATGGTTTATGAATGAATCTCCACCATTTGTAGAAGCATATATGGGGGCATCTGTCTGGTCAGAAGAAGAAGACCTTCTGAAACTAACCCAAACAGTTCCATCTGTACCAACAACTGGAAATGGAGCTTGTGTTGCTGGTGTTTGATTAAAAACTCCAGTTTGTTTCCAAAGTTGTGAAACATAATTTTCTTTATCAGCATATCCTATTTTAATACCATTGTACGAAGCAAAATCTCTCCAAGCAACATACAGTCTTCCATCATATTGCCCTCCAGTATTATCTACTGTAACATGATACCTATCCTGCAATCCAGAAGTTGAATAAGCCACAATTGGTACTTCAGTACTATTATCCCATTGGTTCCAATCTAATCCGCCATTTTCCGAAAATGATGCAAAGATACCATTAGGCTGACTCTCGCCACTTGTAATTGCATATCCATATACATATTGTGCAAGGCCGTCACTATTAAAAGTAATAACAGGGTCAAATATAGTAGCACCTCTGTTACCTCTTAAAATTATATATTCCTCGTTGTGATTATCTGTAGCATTCCTAATCCACGTTTCTCCACCATCTAGGGATACATTAGCAACCATTCTTGCTACATTCCCGCCTAAAGCAGAAAAATCATTTGCAGTTGCTATGATATTTTTAGGATTTGTTGGATTAACTGCTATCCAAGTTTCTGTTTGAGCAGTATTATCATTTGTAATTTGTTGAAGGTATATTCCAGAATTAGTTAAAATATTTTTTTTAGGCCCTTTTTTCTGCTTGTATTCTTCTTTAGTATGGTATGGCATTACTAAATTAGGACCATTTGCACTGCGTATATAACGAGCCATATCCCATTCTATAAATTGTTCTGGTTCAAAATCTACCTTTAAATATTCTGGCA
>JAONBD010000098.1 GCA_028376765.1 Candidatus Kapaibacterium sp. | reverse complement strand
AAGGCCTGAGTAGAAACAAGAGGCCCTACGCAAAGTGTGCCAAAATCAATTGAATTAATTTCGACACTTCCTGCAAATATTGTGATTACATCTCTTATCTCTGCCGATAAATTTATTAAACGGAAATCTTCACAATTATCATTTGTTGAAACTTTTAGAGTATCACGATACACACCAACCTGATTATTAGAATTGAATCTAACTATTACCCTCACTGAATCATTTTTCTGGATTGTAGTTGGAGTTATTGGTTCAATAATCTCAAACATATCAGAATTTAATTCAAATTCATCTATTGATATGCTTGTAGTTCGATTTGTTTTAAAAGTATTATCTTTAACATAAAATGTATCCAATCTGAAGGTATCCTCTTCACAATTTGCAATCAAAACACCATAATTCAATGAATCAGCAGTATATTCAAAATCGGTTACACGAGTAATATACATATCTCTAGTTGCAAAAATCTCTCTGCTACATACTTGGTATCTATTAGCATTTGGTACTTTTGCCTGATTTAACACTAATCTTTCATCTGAGTCTTTGATTATGTGAAATCTATAAAGTTCAGTCCCTACAAAATCAGCATCAACAGTAATCGAAGCAGTATTTTCAACCCCATTATTTATTTGATTTCTTGATGTGTAAGATAATCCATTTAAATTTCGATTCCACTCCCACTTGCCGTTGATAAATTTGGCAGCAGTTGCATAGTAATTAGTGCCAGCACAATTTGATGTATCAACAAATTTCCATGTATACGTTTTTGTATTTACACATTTTATTGTGTCCGAGTAAGCAGTACTACCATTCGATTTTTTAAATTCTTCAAAATTCGGGGCTTGAGTAATAAAATAAGGTTCTGGTTCAATCCAACGAGGATTTTGCGACCAATTGCAAATACCTCCTTTCATTTCACCGATGCGTCCATTATCTGTAGCATCACAAATTTGATGCACTTTTATTTGGGGGAAATTATTAGAGACAAGGGTATTACACCTGTAATAGACAGATAAACCATCTTCGGTACCTAAATAATTTTCTTTAGTGGCACAAAAAATCTCTTCTTCAGAAAGTGGTTTGTTCCAAATTCTAATCTCATCCATCTCTCCTAAGAATGATAAATAATTTGTATTATCATTATACAAAGCATTTGTTGAACCTACTTGAATACCATACTTAACATTTTGGGGCTGACGAAGCTTTACTGGGTATTGGTTATTAGTAACCTTCTGTTTTAAATCATTATTAACATATAAGCTTATTGATTCGTCAAATGGATTATAAACACAAGCTACATGGTGCCAAGTATTTACTAAGCTATCTCCCAAATTATAAATAGCTTTTGTATTATCTGCATCCTTTAAATTTGTGGCAGATCCATTTATTTCAAAAACTAAATCTGAATTTGAATTGATGTATAAAATCCAGCTATCATTAAAATCTTCAAAAGGCCCCCAAACACCAGCTAAAAATAATTTTTCTGGCATTGTTTGATTGTAGGTTAACTTAAATCGCATTTCATACGTAAAACCATTTTTAAGATCATCATAAAAGTTGTAATTTGTTATGTCAAGATACTGAACATCTGTTCCTGTATTATTTGACATTTGGAAAGTTCTATCAATGCAGTAAGGTCTAACATCACAATCACCAATAGAAAATAGTGATATAGATGTTAAAAAAAAGATTAAAAGTAAAATTAAAGTTCTCATTGCTTATATAGACACTTAAAAATTAATAAAGTCACATTCACAATTAGAATATATAAAAATTTTATCAATAATGAGAAATATTAAATCATTACACCAAATTATAATTGTTTCTGCAATAGTACTTTTAGTAAATATTATTGGTCTAAATGATTTTTCCAATTGGGTTGCTAATACCTTTATAAATACACTCTTACTTATTTTAATATTTAGAGTTTCAGATTCAAATATTGAACTACCAAATATTACGAAGTATCTATACAAAACCCGAACCGATTCTGACTTTGTAAATAAATTTGATAATAAATTTTTATATTTTATTATTGCTGTGATAGTTGGTTTTTTTATTCCAGACGGGCTTGGCTTTGTAGAAAAAGTTGTTAAAATTATATTTTCCACTTCAATAATATTTATAACAATAAACACGTTCCGCCTCTTTGTAGATAATATTATATTAAACAGGAAAAAGCAAACTACTGGTTATATAAGGGCTATTATTGTTACTATCTACTTTCGATTTGTAATTGGGATTTTATTTACAGAATCTAACTCCCTTTTTGATGGTAATGGTTTTTTTGAATTTATTGATATATTTTTGTTTGCTGTTATTTTGATAATGTCCTTTATTAGTTCTGGCAATAATAATTGGATTCACTACTTAACTAGAAAAGATAAAAATAGATTTTTTTGGTCGCTAATATTTTTCAATTCATTTTTAGTGCTTTTTATTGTTAGCCTTCTAGATGATGAAGGCGTATTCTATAATATGCTCAACTCAACAGTACAAGGGTCGCCTGTTATAGTAATTAATAGTATGTGCTTTTTATTGGTTTCGGGTATAAGGTTTGGGATAACTTGTTTTTTCTCTTTTTCCAGTGCAGAAGTAGTTGAAAAAAAACAAACTGAACTTAGTACATTAACCTATATTAATAGTTA
>JAONBD010000096.1 GCA_028376765.1 Candidatus Kapaibacterium sp. | reverse complement strand
TTTTAAATAAACTCATTATAGCTTCTAGTGCTTCCTGCTCGTCTGGTCCATCAATATAAATGTCGATTTCAGATTTATATTCAGCTGCCAGTGTCATTACACCAATTATACTTTTTGCATTAATTTTAAACCCATCTCTTGAAATCTCTACTTGAGATTTAAAATTAGATGCTACCTTTACTAGCTTTGCAGCAGGGCGAGTGTGCAATCCATTTTTATTGATAACTTGTAATTTCGATTTGACCATATAATTTAAAGAATTAGTTGTAAATTTCCAAATCAAAAATAAATTTCACCCTCTTCATCTCCAATGGTATTTTTAATTCCATTAATAAAGTTGTTACCTACTATCCAGCATAATACTGAATCTATTTGATGAAAATTTAATAGTTGATTACTAAATACAAGTTTTTGATTGCTAAATATTGTTTTGATTTCATCAACTTTCATTTTCTTATATTCATTACCTAATATATTAGTACTTGCTTTTTTAGGATATGTTTCATAAAATTCTATATTAGGGTACTTGTCTTTAATTTTAATGGCTCTTGCTGTGAGACCTCCAAAAAACATTGGTGACATTGCTTTTGCTTCAATATCACACTTTCTGTAAAAGTAATTACTAAATTTTGAATTATCAAAGTAAACCCCTGGCAAAGATAAAGGGGCATCAATAAAAACTTTAGTTGGTTTTAGTTCTTCAATTATATTTTTTAAAAATAAATCTGCATCTTTTTTCTTCTGAGACTGGCGTATATTAATTTTCCCATCAAGAAGAAATGAAACTGCTGTTGTCCCTGCAAGCTTCGATCCGAAATCTATTCCTATATGTGTTAGTTCTGTATCCATATATTATATTGGTAAACTAATTTAATTTATTAAATTTTGTTTAGTTTGATGATATAAGTTAAATTTAACTTCATCAATATAAACAAATATGCGAAAATCTTTATTAGTCATTATAATATCATTATTGAGTTCATGTAATAATGGACTTGAGCCACCTATAGAAAGGGCTAGTCCAATTTTATCAGGTAATATTATTGTGACAGGAGGAAGTTTGTTAGATTCTGCAACTGGATTGAGGGTTGCTGCTTTTAAACTTAGTAGCTTAGATAGTGCAAGCCAATTCTATAATGAAATCTTATCTGGCAATGCTTATCTATCAGATAATCTTCTAATATCAAAAGCAGATTTAGATACAATCCCCTTTAAATTTGAAATAAGAGAAAATCAAATAAACTTTAAATACATAATAGCATCGGTCGAAAAGAATGGTGACGTTTTTAATCAGACTGCTGTCGGTATTTTTGGAGAAAATAACTCTCCTTTTGAAGTCAATTTGATTGATGACGATTCAGTTTACATTGAAATTTTTGTTGATTTTAATAATTTGCCACCCCAGCCATTTTGATAAAACTTATAATATATCTTTCACTTTTTTCATCAATTGTTTATTCACAAACAATTGATGGTCTTATAAGAGATTCAAAAACCAAGAAAGCATTAGTTGGATCTACAGTACTAATTGAAAATTCGAAAATTGGAACCTACACAAATACTAATGGATTTTTTCAAATTCAAAATTTAGAGCCAAAAGTTTACTCACTAATTGTTTCAAATATTGGATATAAAACAGAACGTATAAAAATTGATTTAACCTTTAAAGATTCAATTTCTTTAAATATAGACTTGTCCCAAAATTTCCTTCAAACGGGTGAAGTTGTAGTTTCGGCAAATAAAAGATTACAAGCTGTACAAGACATACCTATTAGTGTTTCGATTATCAAAAGTGAGGATTTAGAGATTCGCAGAATGAATAATTTGGAATACGCCCTTGATTATGTACCAGGTATTCAAGTAACAAGAGATAATGTGAGTATAAGAGGATCATCTGGATTTAGTTACGGCGTTGGTTCAAGGGTAGCATTGCTAATAGATGGATTTCCGATGCTTGCTGCCGATAATGGTGATATTAAAATGGATGCTCTTCCATTATTTAACTTAAATCAAATAGAAATTGTAAAAGGAGCAGGTTCGGCTCTGTATGGGACTAGTGCTATTGGTGGAGTAATTAATATTATTACCCAAGATATTCAAGATGGATTTCAATCTAAGTTTCGTTTATATTCAGGATATTACACCCCTCTAAACTATGAAGATTGGGATCCAGGAAATAACCCAAGATTAGATAATGGTTTTGATGTTTCTATTTCTAATAAATTTAATGATTTAAGCCTATTGGCTAATGTTGGAATAGTTCAGGAAGATAGCTATAGAGTTTATGATAAAAAAGAAGTCTATAATGGTTTCGTGAAATTAGGATACAAAGTAAGTGATAAAACAAAAATAAATTTAAATACCAATATTTCTATAAGTGAGAATGATGATTGGGCATTTTGGGAAAGTGCCGCAAAACCTTTCAATCCTGCTGAAACTGTAGATTTTAGCAATAGAGTAGATTCAGATAAGTTTTCTGTTTTTGGAGGCTTCGATCATATTATTAATGATGACTTTTTTATGAATCTAAAATCTGGAGTATATTTTACAAGATATAGTAATAGATTTGATCAAAACGATAATGAATACAGAGCATCAGATGCTTTTGCATATTCATTTTTACCACAATTTAATAATACATTAAGCGAAAACTTTCTAATAACCTATGGTTTAGATTTCAGATTCAATAGAGTTCAATCAATTGTTTATGGTAATCAATATCAAGATATTTATGCAGTTTACGCCCAAAGTGAATACTCGCCAATTTATGAAATGGATATTACATTTGGGTTAAGATACGATTTAGAAAATAATAATGGTGATAACTCCAATTCACAATTTTCACCAAAGTTAGGTTTAACCTATAAA
>JAONBD010000097.1 GCA_028376765.1 Candidatus Kapaibacterium sp. | reverse complement strand
GGCTTTGAATTTTTTGGTGGAACTGTAAATACTAAATATTTAGTAGCTGCTTACTGCCAAGATGATGCATTTGATTACGACAATGGTTTTAGAGGCTTTGGTCAATTTTGGTTTGCTATTCAAAACACTGATACGGGTGGATATGCTGGTGAGCACGATGGCGGAACTTCAAATGATGATGATACCCCTTATGCAATCCCAACTATTTTAAATGCTACATATATTGGATCTGGTCTAAATTCATCTGTTGAAAATGCAGATTCAAAAGCATTTTTAATTAGAGATGGTGCTGGTGGAAAATACAGAAATTCTATATTTGCAGAATTCCCATCTGGAGGAATTGAAATTGAAGACAAAGGAGTTGGTTCTTCTAAAGATAGACTTGATAATGGTGATTTAGAATTTACAAATAATCTTTGGTGGAATGTAGGTGGCAGTGAAAATACAATAAATGAAATTGCTCCTGACGCTTCTCAAAATCAACAATTTGTAAGAGATTATTTGTCTAATCAAGATAATAATAATTTTATTCAAAACCCAGCATTAAATGGTATTGAAAGATTACCAAGTACAATAGCAGAAATTAATGGAGATTTAGACCCAAGAGTAGAATTAAGCGGACCAGCTTATACTAATCCAATTTATAGCTACGATGAAGATGAAAATGAAGCTGAATTTAACTTCTTTAGCGAAGCTCCTTATTATGGTGCTTTTGGATCTGGATCTTTATGGATTAAAGGTTGGACATTTTTAGATGAGATTGGAATCGTATCTGATGTAACTTCAGTAAATATCAAAGAAACTAAGAATAATAAAATTATTTCTTCATACCCTAACCCAGCAATATCTAATGCTACAATTCAATTTGAGGTTACTGAACCTACACCAGTTGTAATCACTGTTAGTAATACAAGTGGTGAACTAGTTTCTGAAATAGAAAATAGCTTCCATAATAAAGGTTATTATTCAACTGAGATAAACGTTGATAATTATGCTGCTGGGGTATATATTATTAACCTGCAAACTAATAACGGAATTTACAATTCGATCTTAATTGTAAAATAATTCAATAAAATATACTTTTAAAAGCTATCTCTTAGATAAGGGGTAGCTTTTTTTTATTTTTGTAATGGTATGAAACATCAAATAAATATTAATCTGACAAATTTCAATACTTTTCATTTAAGTTCATTTGCTAAAAATTATTTAGAATTAACTAATATAGATCAGCTAGCAAATTTAGATGAAGAAGTATTTGTGCTTGGTGGTGGCAGTAATGTTATATTGCCAGAAAATATGACAAAAATGGTATTAAAAAATTCTATAAAAGGAATTAATATCATTGATGAAAATTCAGAGTCTGTATTAATAAAGGTAGGAGCAGGGGAGAATTGGCATGAATTTGTTGAATTTTCTGTAAACTGTGGTTATTATGGATTAGAGAATTTAGCGTTAATTCCTGGTACAGTTGGAGCTGCTCCTATCCAAAACATAGGTGCTTATGGAGTTGAGCAATCTTCTACATTCCAATCTTTAGAGTATTATCATTTAGAAAAAAAAGAAATAATAAAAATTCATAACTTTGAATGTAAGTTTGCTTATAGAGATTCTGTCTTCAAAAAAGATCTAAAATCAAAAGCAATTATATTAAATGTTACCTACAAGCTCAGTAAAAAAATAAATGTTAATATTGGATATAAAGATTTTGAAAAGTTCTTTTTAAATAAGAAATCTATTTCATCCAAAAATGTTTTTGATGCAGTAGTTTCAATACGAAATAGCAAATTACCTAATCCATCGGAAATACCTAATTGTGGTTCTTTTTTTAAAAACCCTATTGTTGAATCAGTTCATTTTGAAAATCTTAAAAAAGAATACTCTAAAATCAAGTATTATGAAGTAAATGATAAATATAAAATTCCGGCTGCTTGGTTAATTGAAAATTGTGGATTGAAAGGGTTTAGAATTAATGATGTTCAAGTTTCAAAAAATCATGCTCTTGTATTAATAAATACTGGTAAGGCTGCCTATAATGATGTAATCGATTTAAAAAATTATATTATTAAAGAGGTTTTCAAAAAATTCAATATCAAATTAGAAGTAGAAGTCAATATAATTCAACCTTAGTTTCAACAAATTCTATAATCTAAAATAAATTAATCTTATTTTGCTTCTAAATGAAACAACTCACTAAAATATTAATAATACTTATTTCATTTACAAGTTTAGTATTTTCACAACTTGATACCAATGAATTAAAGCATAGGTATGGTGGTTTTGCTAGATATGGATCTTCAATAAATTTAGCAGGTTTTTCAAAACTTCCTAATACACCATCATGTTGTCCGGAATACACCACCTCGATTGGAACTTCAATCCATGTTGGTGGTTTAATGGATTATGTAGTCGATTATAATTGGGGTCTTAATTTTAGAGCATATCTTGAATTAATAAATACTGATTTTGAAAGTATGGAAAATACTATGGTTAGTGTAAATGGAGTAGAAACCATAGGTCAATTTACTCATTACCTAAACACAAATTTCACTAATATTGCATTTGATTTAAATGCATATTTTTTACCCGAGACTAATCTTACAGTATATGGTGGATTAAGTCTATCTTTAATTACAAAATCTGATTTTTCACAATACGAACAAATTACAAAACCTTCTGATATTGGAATATTTGTTGAAGAAGGAACACGAATCAGAAATCCATTTGATGGTGAAATTCAAGATGTTTCAAATTTCCAATTAGGACTTAATATTGGTGCATCTTACAGGTTTCCACTTAATAAGACCAATTCATTATTTAT
>JAONBD010000095.1 GCA_028376765.1 Candidatus Kapaibacterium sp. | reverse complement strand
GGTAGTGAATAGCCCTGTCGAGATTTTCGGTAAGTTTTTTATATCCTTAAATATTGGCAGAAAATTTTGAGCTAATATCCTTCCAAGTGTTGAAAAATAAGACTTTCCTTCCTTTCTATTGTCCTTCAATTTTATTAAATTGCATTGTTTAAACTATAAATCATTTCTGAGGCAATCATGAATATTGGAGTATTGTTATCTGGCAGTGGAGTTTACGATGGATCAGAAATCCACGAAGCTGTTTTCACCTTGCTTTCTATTGAGAAAAATGGGGGAGATGCCATCTGTTTTGCACCCAATATTGATCAACATCATGTCATTAATCATTTAAATGGTGAAGAGTTAGAAGAAACGAGAAATGTTCTTATTGAATCTGCAAGAATAACCCGAGGCAATATTAGGGATGTTGAACATGCTGATACCGAGCTCTTAGATGCTTTGGTAATTCCCGGTGGATTTGGTGCTGCTAAAAACCTTAGTAAATGGGCGATTGATGGACCAAGTTCAGAAATCAATTCGGAAGTTAGAAAGCTTATAATTGACATGATTGCAGAGGGGAAACCTGTGGTTGGATTGTGTATGGGGCCAACTGTTATTGCAAAAGCAGTTCAAGGAACTGGAATGACTATTAAGCTTACGGTAGGAACCACCGAAGAACATTCTCCCTACGATATTGCAGAAATTAGTGAGGGTCTCACTTTTGTTGGTGCCGAATCTGTTATGCAATCAATAGATGGTATTGTATTCGATGAAGTCAATAATGTGATTACAGCTCCTTGCTATATGATGGATGCTACTATATCTGAAGTTAATAACAATGTAAATATGGCTATTGATAAGCTATTTGAAGTGTTGAAAAGTTGATTGGTGGATCAAAAGACATATCTGAAATTGTAGGTAAATTTATACTGGATAATGGTCTTCAAGATAAATTTAATTTAGAAAAATTAAAAGAAAATGTACATAAACTGTTCAAGTACAATTCTAAGGACGAAATTCAGTTTTTAGATTTATGCAAAGGACATTTAGAAATTAAATCTGATTCTTCAGCATGGCGAGAAGAATTAAAGCTCAGAAGAAATGAACTTATAAAAAAGTTCAACCAAATATTGGAAAAAGAAATAATTAAATCAATTGAAGTGAAATAATGGCTGAAAATCAAAATTCTTACAGCGAAAGTAGTATTAAAGTCTTAGAAGGTCTCGAAGCAGTTAGAAAAAGACCTGCAATGTATATTGGCGATATAGGTGAAAGAGGGCTTCACCATTTAATAAACGAAGTAGTCGATAATTCAATTGATGAAGCTTTAGCTGGCTATGCAGACGAAATTACTATAACTATTCATGAAGATGGGTCTTGCTCTGTGCAAGATAATGGTCGAGGTATCCCTACTGGTATCCACCCTGTTCAAAAAGTTTCTACCCTAGAAGTAGTTATGTGTACACTCCATGCTGGTGGTAAGTTTGATAAAAATACTTATAAAGTATCTGGTGGTCTTCATGGAGTAGGTGTTTCTTGTGTTAACGCACTTTCTATAAAAACAGAGGTTACTGTAAAAAGAGAAGGTAAAATATCACAGCAATCATATTCGATGGGTAAACCAACTTCACCAGTTGATACTATAGGTGAATCACAAGAAACTGGAACAAAGGTTCATTTCTGGCCAGATGGTTCAATATTCAATACTACATTATTCAAATTTGAAAAAACATCTCACAGATTAAGAGAATTAGCATTTCTTAACCCACAAATTACTATCAACTTTATTGATGAAAGAGATGAAGGGCAAGAAGAACATTTTCATTATAAAGGTGGTTTGAAAGATTTTGTAAGGTATATTGATGCTGAAGTAACTTCATTAGTAAGTCCTATATTTTTAGATGGTGTAGGAAACAATGATGATGGTTCCGAGACTCAAGTTGATATATGTTTCGCTTACAACAATTCATATTCAGAGAATGTATTATCATTTGTAAACAATATTAATACTGTTGATGGTGGTACACACGTATCAGGATTTAGGTCTTCACTAACAAGAACTCTTAATACTTATGTATCTAATGATGCAAAATTAAGCCGACAAAAAATAAAAATTACTGGTGATGATTTCAGAGAAGGTCTCAGTGCTGTTGTTTCTGTTAAGGTTGCAGAACCTCAATTTGAGGGTCAAACAAAAGGGAAACTTGGTAATGGTGATGTTGAAGGAATTGTTAGAACAATTGTAGCAGCAAAACTTGCTCAATTTTTAGATTCTAACCCCAAAACGGCAAAAATTATTCTTGATAAAGCTATAACTGCTGCCGAAGCTAGAATAGCAGCCAAGAAATCAAGAGAAATGGTACGAAGAAAAAATGCAATGGAATTTTCCACTCTACCAGGTAAACTTGCAGATTGTTCAATAAAAACACCTGAAGATACAGAAGTTTATTTAGTCGAGGGAGATTCGGCTGGTGGCTCTGCAAAGCAGGGAAGAGATAGAAGGTTTCAAGCAATTTTACCTTTAAAAGGTAAGATTCTAAATGTTCAAAAAGCTAGACTAAACAGAATATTAGAAAATGATGAAATAAAAACAATTTTTACGGCTATTGGTGCTGGATTTGGAGAAGAGTTTAATCCAGATAATTTAAGATATGGCAAAATTATTCTGATGGCAGATGCTGATGTTGATGGTTCACATATTCGTACTTTGCTTTTGACATTGTTTTTTGTTTATATGCGTGATTTAATTCTAAACGGTAATCTATATATTGCACAACCACCTTTATATAAGCTTAAAA
This sequence comes from Candidatus Kapaibacterium sp., assembly GCA_028376765.1. Classification (GTDB taxonomy): domain Bacteria; phylum Bacteroidota; class Ignavibacteria; order Kapaibacteriales; family UBA2268; genus JAJRPT01. The sequence goes on along the minus strand of JAONBD010000095.1, from coordinate 186 downwards.
AAGGTAAACACGAATATTACGCTTTTAACGAAAAGGAAAGAGAAGCAACAATTGATAGAATACTTAAAGATTCTCCTAAGAAAAAAAATGTAGATAAAAAGATTGATGGTGATGGCCAAATCAAAATTGATGGTATAACTATTCAGCGATTTAAAGGTTTAGGAGAGATGAACCCCGAACAGTTAT
>JAONBD010000094.1 GCA_028376765.1 Candidatus Kapaibacterium sp. | reverse complement strand
GAAATATCGCTTACTAGTAGAAAATTACATTTTTTACCATCAAAATAAATTGAATCTATTTGAATACTTGCCCAAAACCAATTTCCAGCAGTAGAAACCAGTTTTAATTCTAAATCGTCTGATAATCTTTTGTTTTGAAGGTTTAGTACAATATTTCTAAAATCAGGATGGATATAATCAAAGGCTGATAATTTCTTTATTGATTTTGTTCTGATATTAAGCAGATTCTTTAACCTATTGTTAATGAATTCTACATTCAAATCTTTATTTAAGATTACAATACCTTTGGGAAGGTCTTGCAAAATTCTCAAAATTTCTTCGTTTTCAGATTTAACAGCTTTTAAATCACTTATTAAAGCTTCAACATCTAATTTATCGTCTGGTTCAATCATTATATAGTGTGCCTATTTTTCAATTTTGAAACCTCTATCAATAAAATCTTGTGGGTTGGTATAATCCCAATAATCGTATTCCTTTAAATTGCCATTTGAATCAATAACAACATGCAAAATTCTTTTACCAAAAAAATTGGCAGAATCCAAGGGAGTATATGGAGGTGCTGAGTGCATTGTCATTTTACCAAATAAGTTATCCCAAATTAAAAGTTGCTCCTTATTCTTACTAAGACTATCGTCGGGAGACCCAAAAAATTCAATTAATTCTTCTTTAGGTACACCACTTTTACCCGAAAGAAATTGCTTTTCTTTATTGATTATACTTTCTTCACTACAAATTATGGAAGTAAACAATAAAATAAAAAAATATACTCTCATTTTTTTTCCAAAATTATTATTTTTTTCTCATCTTTATTAAATTCCTCGTAACCAACTAAGTTTAATGGGTGGACTGTAATTGAATAATCGGTCGCAAATTCTTCCAAATCAAAAATTTCCATATCTAAATCACCACCTTTTAATAATGCATATTTTGCATTAGGCTTGATTATTTTTTGAGTCCAATTGAATATCTTTCTAGCTGGTGCTACTGCTCTAGCAATAACCAAATCGAATTTTACATCGAGTTCCTGATGCAAATGCTCTGCTCTTGCATTTATTGTTCTTATGTTTTTTAATCCAGTGTGATTAGCTAACATTTCAGTCATTTTAGTTTTTTTAGCAATGGAATCAATTAGATACATAAATAAATCTGGCCTGGCGATTTTAACAGGGATACCTGGAAGCCCTCCCCCAGTTCCAATATCTACAACCCTTGCCTTAGGTTTTGGATCAATAAATTTTAGTATTGATAGCGAGTGTAAAATATGCCGTTCAAAAATATTATCTTCATCTTTTCGGCTAATTAGGTTAACTTTAGAATTCCAATATTTCAATTCTGTTGCATATCTTGTGATATTATCACGCATGTCTGCTTCCAGAATAATTCCGTTGGAAGAACATAATGTCCAAAGTTTTACTATATCCATTTTAATATGATCTATTTAAAAAAAAATTATATTCCGTTGTTTTCTATAGTTGTAACTACATACAACAGATTGACTCTGTTGAAACGAGCTATAGGGTCTATTATTGCTCAATCGGAAACAGATTGGGAATGTATAGTGGTAGACGATGGCTCTAATGATAATACTTTTGAGTATTTAATAGATCTTTGTAAAACAGATTCTCGCTTTAGATACGTCTATAACAAGAACTTAGGTACTGCTTCTGCCAAAAATATAGGTATTAAAAATGCTTCTGGATATTACCTAACATTTCTAGATTCGGATGATGAGTACAAGATTAATCATTTGGAATCTCGCAAAGAAATACTGAATGCTAACCCAGATATTGATTTTTTACATGGTGGCTTTCAGATAATTGGCGACATATATGTACCCGATTTACATTCCGATAATATGATTTCACTATATGATTGTATTATTGGTGGTACATTTTTTATTAATAGAAAAAAGCTTTTAAAGGTAGGTGGATTCGATTTAGTAGATTATGGCGATGATAATTACTTTTATCACAAACTAAAGAAGTATAAATTTGCAATGGGCAAGGTAGAAGAAAATACCTATATTTATCACAGAGAGCATCAAGACACTATTACTAAGAATCATGAATAAATTTTCAAAGTCTAAAAAATCACAAAAGGAAAGAATGAGTCTTATTCTTGAAATATTATCTCAGGAATACCCAAATATCACTATTCAACTCAATCATTCAAATGCTTTTGAACTACTAATAGCAACTATTCTATCAGCACAATGTACCGATGCAAGAGTGAATATTGTTACAGAAACTTTGTTCAAAAAATACCTAATTCCTGAAGACTATATTAACGCCCCAATTGAACAAATTGAACAAGATATTTTCTCAACTGGATTTTATAGAGCTAAGGCAAAAAATATTAAGGCAGCATCACACAAATTAGTTAATGATTTTAATGGTGAGGTGCCTAGTAATATTGATGATTTAACTTCATTACCTGGAGTAGGAAGAAAAACAGCCAACGTAGTTTTGGGTCATATTTTTAATATTCCAGGTGTAGTTGTTGATACTCATGTTAAAAGAATTTCTAAAATGCTTGGCTTTGTTGAAACTAGTGATGCCGTAAAAATTGAATATAAACTAATGGAACTAATTCCAAAAGAATTATGGGTGATTTTCACCCATTATTTTATTAATTTAGGTAGAAAAGTTTGTATTGCAAGAAGACCTCAGTGTCACGATTGTAAGATAAGCCATTTATGCCCCTCTTCAAAAATTTAAAGTGTTAGATAAATATGGCTATTTTACTATATAATAATATTGAGAAAATAGATGATATTCCAGTTTCATCAGAAAGTTATTTTGAGAATATTCAAGAAAATGCAAATATTAAATTTATTTTCCCTACTGGTAGGTTCTTAAGATATTTTAAAAATAAATACTTAAAGGCATATTTTAATTCGTTTCAACTACCTGTAAGCAGTTACCCTGCTCAGTCATTCGATGATTTTATACTGGGTTTATACA
>JAONBD010000093.1 GCA_028376765.1 Candidatus Kapaibacterium sp. | reverse complement strand
TTGCGTTTATACTATTATACAAAAATAATTAATTTGTAACTGACTTTAGTGATTTTTCTAAAACTAACTTGATGAAGAATGAATAAGCAGCTACCTCCAATAGAAAAGGGAGACTATTACATCGATTCAAATGGATTTTTTGTATTTACCGAAAAATATCATTTGAAAAGAGGTTGGTGTTGTAAATCAGGCTGTAAACATTGTCCTTACGGATTTAAAAAAGAAAAAAAATGAAAATATTATTTGAATGGGCTAGAAACCTTAAACTATGGATGGAAAGTTTTGCAGATAAACCAAATGCTATGTATTGGCTTTTTCTGCTTTCGTTTGCAGAATCTTCTTTTTTCCCAATACCCCCAGATATTCTACTAATTGCTATTGCTGTCACATTTCCTAAGAAAGCATTGCAAGCTGCTTTTTGGTGTACTTTAGGATCTGTACTTGGTGGTATCGCAGGCTATTATTTAGGTTATTATTTTATGCCTACATTAGGTATGCCTATTTTGGAATTTTATGGGAAGCCTGAAGCAATGGAAATTTTTGCTTCAAAATACGATGAGTATGGTCAAGGTATGCTTTTGCTTGCCGCTTTTACACCAATACCTTTTAAATTATTTACATTAGCATCTGGTGCAACAAATTACGCCAATCCCGAAGTCATGCAAATAGGTGTATTTACTATAACCTCAGCTATAGGAAGAGCTGCCCGTTTTTTCCTAGTTGCAGGTATAATTAGAATTTGGGGCCCTCCAATGAAACCATGGATTGATAAAAACTTTGAAAAATTAACTATAGCTTTTACTCTCCTTTTAATAGGTGGATTTGTAATTTATAAATATTTACTACATTAATCATCAAAAAAAGCATACTATATATTTGGAAATCGCCTTATCCATGGGATGTAAGAGTAGAAAAAATTTGTATATCATTAAGCAAGAAGTACAATGTGATAATTCTTGCAAGGTGGGGTGGAGAATCAAAACTTGAAGAAGTAATTGATGGAATTACAATTAAAAGGGTTGGTTTCGAAAAAAATTCCAAATATTCTACTCCATTATCACTGAATCCCATTTGGAAAAAAGAGATTCAAAATGCAATCAACCACTATAAACCAAGCCTGATTATTGTACGTGAAATAATGCTAGGTACAATAAGCGGTAAGCTAGCAAAAAAGCATAGCATTCCTATTATAATGGACATGGCAGAAAATTATCCAGCTGCTATTAAGCTTTGGAAAAAATACAACTCAAATTTTGTTAAAAAGTATCTTTTCCACAATCTAGATATTGCTGATAAAGTTGAAAGAACATCAACTAAGTTTATGGATGGATTTATTTTTGTTTGCACTGAAAACAAAATTAGACTCGAAGAAACATTAAATTATAATGTTAATTCTGAAATAATTTATAACACACCACCCCTCGAAAAAAATAACATTAATAAAATTCTTGATAATAAAATAAAGATGTTTCATCATGGTTATCTCACAAATGAGAAAAGCATCTTGAATTTTATTACTTCTCTATCGAAATTAGAAATTTCTTACTCTTTTGATATCTATGGTGATGGCGAAAATATTGATGATTACAAAAGATTTGTAGATACTAACATTACTGATAACAATGTTAAGTTTTATGGGAAATATTATTTAAATGACTTACCAACAATTATTAAAAATTCTAATATTGGAGTAATCCCATACGATTCTAATGATTTTAATAATTTTACAATTCACAATAAATTATTTGATTTCTTTAAGTTTGGATTACCAGTAATTTCTGGGAATATGCTACCAACTAAAAAAATTGTAGAATCAACAAATTCAGGATGGGTAATTGAAACTGGTAATTCTAATCAAATAAATAAATTATTAAGAAGTATTCATCTTGATGATTTGAAAGAAAAATCACTCAATTCATATTCTGCCTATTTAAATAAATACAACTGGTCTGTCGATGAAATCAATCTATTACAATTTATAAAAAGATTTATATGAAAATCGCAGTCTCAATAGTAACTTATAACCGATTAAATTTTCTTAAAGATTTAATAATTGCAATTCAAAATCAAACTCTAAAACCTGATTATATAATTGTTACAAATAATTCCAGTAATGATGGTACAGAGGATTGGCTTAAGGCTCAAAATGATATTAAGTTTATAACTCAAGAAAATGTAGGTAGTTCTGGAGGGCAATATCGCTCAATAAAAGAATGTATGAAAACTGACGCTGATTATTTTTGGATTATGGATGATGATGTTATCCCTGAGCCAGATTGTTTATTTCAGCTCTCTAAAGAGATAACAAAAGATAGGCTTATTGCTCCACTAAGAAGAACCAGCAATGGTGAAATATTCTATAATGAACCTAAATCTTTTAACTTGAGTTGGCCATTTAAAAGTATATGGAACGATATAATCGATAAAGAGTATTTATCTAAATTTGAAAACTTTGTACCTGCAATCGGTTTAACATTTGAAGGACCAATGTTTCATAGATCTTTGATTGAAAAAGTTGGTATGCCCGAATATGATTTTTTTATTCATGCTGATGACACCGAGTTTATGATTAAAGCATCAAAACAAGGTTATCATATTGGATTAATAAAATCTGCGATATTGCATAGACGCTTACCAGCACCTGACCCAAGAGATGAATTTACATGGAAACATTACTATATTATAAGAAATTTAATAGCAATTGACAAACTTCATGGCAACTTTTTTGTTAGCAAGCTCCGTCCTTATTTTTATAAGTACAGATGGATGAATCGAACCAAAAGTATTGAAGAAAAGAAAGTAGTAAAAAATGCATTTAAAGATGGTTGGAACTATAAATTGGATAGAAAAAGATGATAAAAATATCAACAATTCAAACTCACATTGTTTTTAAAGAAGATGATAAATACTTATTCTTGCTTTTAAAAAGAAGTAAAAAATCAAAAAAATATCCTGGTATGTGGCAAGTTGTTACTGGGAAAATAGAAAAGAATG
>JAONBD010000092.1 GCA_028376765.1 Candidatus Kapaibacterium sp. | reverse complement strand
CTAACGTATCAATAATATTGCAAGGATCAATCATCTCCACTTCAACAAGTAAAGTATCTTTACTAGCTACATCACTCTTGTAACTGATATTAAGCAAGTTAGATAATTCAGTTGGTAAATATTTGGTATTTAAATCAAATGAAAAATTATTATTTTCTGAAACTGGTTTTAAAATATATTGAATGTCTTTGGATCCAACATTAAACAGCTCGATTTGTTTTGTTTGGTTAGCAGGTAATACAAGATCTTCAAATTTTAATGTGTCATTAAAAAAGATAAGTGGTTTTGCAATTTCTACTGATATAGGTATTTGAAACCACTTACTACAAGGCTCTACCATAATTCTTATGGAATCGTTAATTATAGTATCCTTATTAATATTAAGTGAAACATTAAAATTCATTTCATTTAATAATACTTTACCTTTAACAATTGATATATCAAAGTAATTTGGTGTTATTACCGTATCTATAATAAACTCCTCCCCACCAGTATTATTAACCAGTAGCCTACTATAAACAGTATCAGAATATTGAATTTCACACAATATAATATTTCCAAAATCAATATTTTGGATTTCAGATTCAATTTGTAATTCTTTTTTGGTACCAGTAAATCTAAAGGTTTCTGAAATATTGCATGGTTGCAAATCAAAATTAGCTATTGCATCAGAAAATCCAACTGAAGGTCTATCAAATCTTAATTCTAGTAAGCTTGTATCTCCATTATTAAGGGTGAGTGGAGTATTGATTGTCCTAAAATCAGAAACTGAAATATTAGGTATAGTAAAATCAATACCAGAATTATTAAAAACTATAATTGATGTATCCTTAAATGCAATACATTCTGGGATAGTTCCAAATTCAATTAAAGTACTATTTATGCCAAGTTCAGGTCTTGCAACAGAGCCACTAACCAATATGTTTATTAATGAATTAACTCCTTCACTTACAAAAGGTATTTCTAGTATTGCCGAGTAATCACCTATTGTTTGAGTGTAAAACCTAACTATCAAATCAATACTTGAATTTCCATCAACTGTTGTGGGCAAACCATCTATTTTAAATTGTTCGTTGAATGCAAGCTCTAATATTTCTATTGGTTTAGGTGATTTATTTATAATTGTAACTGTAGTATCTGTACCATTTTGTCCGCATGATAACAATGTAGGAAACTCAATAGATTTTGGTACTACAGCTAATTCACCCGATTGTGTAACCGCACTAATTGTGATTCTATATTCTTGCAAGCAATTTGAATAGACAATTAAATCATCAACATAATTTTCTTCCGCTAAAGGATTGTATTCAATTGTAATTTCTACCTCTTGATTAACAAATAAAGTAAAAGGTAAAGTTGGTGATATAATTTCAACATTACTTGGCAGTGTAAAGCTATTTATTTCAAATGATTGTTCTACTTCGCCAATATTCTTTAAAGTAAATTTTCTTAGTTCTGGAGATCCTACATCAGTAAAAAAATCAAATTTTGATTCGCTTACTTCTAATGATAAATCTAAAATTTGTACATCTAAGAAATAACTTGTGTCTATACATGCTCCTGATTCAACAACTGCAAAGTACTTCCCAGCATTGTCAATTTTAAATGTTAAGGCATCTGGATTGAGCAAAGTATTTGAACCATCAGTATTTTCTAGGTACCAACTAATTTTTGCTGAAAAATCTTCCGAATTTGTACGAATTATAAAATCTTCTTGGTCGGGACAAATAACTATTGCTGTATCTGAATTATAAAAATTATTAGCCCTTCCTAAAAGGGATCTCCCCTTTTCTTTTATGATAATATTTATAACGTTCGATGAATTTTTTAAACAGTTTTCATTATTTAAAACTTGCAAAAAGTATAAGCCAGATTCACTAATAGTTATTTCATTAAATTCACCAAAATCTGCACCTTCATAGATTACTTTATCATCTTTGTACCAAATGTACTTATATTTATTAACATCAAGTAATCCAGATGCAAGTGTCAATGAATAGTCATCTGGATTGCCTCCTTCAATAAAGCAAATGGATTCAATCCCGTTTGTACTGAAAATGTCAAAATTTGGTATGTCGTTTCTGCTTATTTCACCGTAGGCATAATCAATAATGTTATAAGCTCTTCCAGTACCCTTATAATTAGCTATGGTTTCTTCTGTATCACCATTGTTATATTTGAATAAATAAATATAATACTTGTATGTTATTCCACATTTAGAAGCACTTTGATCGTTAAATATTGTCGGGTCATTAGAATTATTAATCGTTATTACTCTTCCTCCACCAATTAAATCACCCGTTTTATATATTGTTCCATTAATAGGGTTTTGGTAAGAATCGTTATCGTATCTTACAATCATATATCCATAAAGATCTGATAAGTCCAAAAATTGATTATCTGACCAATCAAGAAGAAATCCATTTTTTTGCTTTGTAATATTTAATTGAGGATTTGTCCAAGAAGGAGATCTTGCAGCGTGCCAAAATTCAGAATTTTGTGTTTCAAATCCACCTAGATTATTAGCTGCTGCTTTACTTTGAAAAGAAATTGATTTTAAAAATTGCTCACTATCATCAAGCCCAACAAAATAATCTGCTAGGAATGCTCCAGGGAATATTTGCATACTATTACCAACTGGTAAGTATATAGTAGAAATTATACCTGCTAAATGTTGAAAATCTCCAATATTATCACTAGTATGACCCAAAGCATGAATATTATTATCGCTAGCATCTAAAACTTGAATAATATCTGCTTCTCTTGCGATGTTTAAAGAACTTATTATCCAATCGCTTTGGTTTGTGTCACAGGTAGGGCAGAATTTCTCAAATAATGTATCATCTTCGGCATTTACTATAATAATTCCATCACTTACATCTGTGTCATAAGTAATTGAATTATCTTCCCTAAGATACATAATTATAATTAGGCCTCTTGGCAAGTTTTGCCAAATATCAATTTCTTTAAATTTGACACCACCCTGCCATTTAGCTGGAGAGTTATCAATCA
>JAONBD010000091.1 GCA_028376765.1 Candidatus Kapaibacterium sp. | reverse complement strand
ATAAGTATGATGTTCATGCGGCTAGTTCTGCCGAAGAGGCTATAAAAGTACTAGAAAAAAAATCGAACTTTGCTGTTGTAATTTCTGATCATGATATGCCTGGCATGAATGGTATAGATTTTTTGAATATTGTGAAATCAAAATATCCCGATATAGTTAGGATTTTAATGACTGCATTTGGAGATATGGAAATAGTAATAGATGCAGTAAATGAAAGCAATATTTTCAGATTTTTAGTAAAATCGCTAGACTTAGCAAAGTTTGATAGAGCAATTACCGATGCAATAGATCTTTATAGAATTTATACTTCAGAAAAATATTTAAAAAAGAAACTTGAAGATACAAACAAAAAATTGGAACAAGATTTAAGAGCAGCTGCAAAGCTACAACAAGATATTCAACCAGCACCAAGTAGCATTTCTGGATACTCATTTAATTCGTTATATATGCCAAGTGAGTTTCTTTCTGGTGATAATTTTAATTACTTTGTTCTTGATAATCTGATAGTATTTTATGTGCTAGATGTTACTGGATCAGGTATCCCAGCTTCCATGCTTAGTTTTACTATTTCAAAAATGTTAAATTCTGATAAAATTCCTACTAACCCACTTCTTGAACAAACTGACTCCAAATACTTTCCAAAAAGCCCAAGCAATGCTTTAAAACAATTAAACAAAACATTTTTAACAAGAGATGAAGATTTACAATTTTTTACGATTACACTTGGACAAATTAATATTGAAACTGGTAAAGTAAAGATTTCAAATGGTGGAAATAGAAGACCTATATATCAATCTGCTAATTCAACTGATTTTTTAAAAATAAAGGGTTTGCCTATTGGTGCGTTAGATGATTCAACCTTTATGGAAAAGGAATTTACACTTAATAGAAAAGATAAGCTAATTGTATATACCGATGGCTTGTGTGAGCTAAGAAATGATAAAGATCAGATGTATTCGGAAGATCGAATGTTAGAAAAAATATCTGAAAAATCTGTTTTAGATGGAGCTTCACTAATGATAGATTTGAAAAATGAGGCAATTGAATGGCAAGGAAAAAATAGCCATTCTGATGATATTACAATATTATGTATAGAAAAAGTATAAATCATATTTTATAAATAAGGTTCTAACAAATTTTTAAATAAATGTAAACTATATCTTATTTTTAACTTTATTATAACGTACTTTTATTCCTTAAATATTAAATAAAAAGAATTTACCTAATGAAATGGAAAAAATTAAGCTCTGAGGACATTAAAAGCAAAATATTTGGTGCTTTGGATAATAATGTCAACTTTTACGATGAAAATATTTTAGGAGTACCTGCTTCACATTTAGATGGTAAGGTATTTCAAAGCGATGTGCCTTTTTTAAAAGATGCACCTTATTTATCAACTTTAGTGAGAAATCCAAACCACATAGGATTACATACAAGTGGTAGTTCCGAAAGTTTTTTTAAAGGAACTCATGAGATTGAAAAAGAAGTAATAAAAATTTGCAGCAACGATATTTTAAAGGGAGAAGGTGAATATGATGGCTATATAGCTTCTGGTGGCACTGAAGCCAATATGCAGGCTATTTGGATATATAGAAATTACTTCATTGAAAAATTTGCTGCTGATATAAATCAGATTTGTATAATATGTTCTGAAGATTCTCACTACTCAATGAACAAAGCTGCAAATATTCTAAATATTGGTATTAGAAGGATTAAAGTTGATAATAACAAAAGAACAATTGATGAACAAGACCTAAAAGCTAATATTTATGAAGCATCACAAAAAGGAATTAAATATTTTATAGTTATTGCAAATATGATGACTACCATGTTTGGGTCAGTTGATAATCCAGATATTTATTCAAATCTATTAAAAGAATCTGGCTATGAATATAAGTTACATATCGATGGAGCTTATGGTGGCTTTTTTTATCCATTTTCTCAACCAGAAAATAAATTAAATTTTAGTAATTTGAATGTTGATTCTATAACATTAGATGCTCACAAAATGGCTCAAGCACCTTATGGAACAGGAATATTTCTTTGTAGAAAGGGGTTGATACAATTTGCATCTACAAGAGAGGCAAGCTATGTTGAAGGAGAAGATAATACAATAGTAGGATCAAGGTCTGGAGCAAACGCAATAGCTGTTTGGATGATTCTTTCTACTTATGGACCAAATGGCTATTTTGAAAAAATCTTGGTGCTACAAAATAGAACTGATTGGCTTTGTAGCAAACTTGATAAACTATCTATCGATTATTTTAGAGAAAAAAAATCGAATATAGTTACAATCAAAGCTGAACATTTGAAACCAGAGTTAGCAAATAAATATGGATTAGTACCAGATAATCATGTTAATCCTAAATGGTATAAAATTGTTATAATGGATCATGTACTAATTGAAAGCTTAGAACCATTAGTAAATGAACTTCTTTAAAAAAAACATTCAATTTAATATTAAGTGAAAAAAATGAAACTATTCACCATTTGTATATTATTAATATCTGTTACTTTAAACGCACAAACTTTTGATTCCCCAAGAGATTTGCTAAAAGGAATTTATAAAGAACCATATAAATTTAGATTGCTTCCTGGCTTAAGTTATAAATATCATACTATTAACAATTCAGATTTTAAATTTTTGGATAAGCCAATATCTGAGCTTTCAATATCATCTTATGGTGTAGCTTTAAGATTTGATTTTGGGCAGGGTGATTATAATCACGCTTTTAACCTAAATGCAAATTATGGATCGAAAGATTTTACATTAAAAACTAACCCAACCGAAATAATAACAGATGGAGTAACATCATTTTATGATTACCCATCAACTTTTGCTATGAATTTTATTAATTTGGATTTTACTTATCATTACTACCTATTTGCACAATCTTTCTCTTTATTTGCTGGTCCAAGTGTTTACCTTTTTAATGAGTTTGAGCTAAATGATAATAACTGGACATCAAGATATGATAGCGATACAAGTTTAGAATTTATTGAAGGTGCTAATA
>JAONBD010000089.1 GCA_028376765.1 Candidatus Kapaibacterium sp. | reverse complement strand
AATACTCTAACTTAAGTCAGTTAAAAGCAAAAAAAAGAGCTTTGTATAAATTTTGGTCTTTTAGAGATACCGATCATAGAACAGAACAAAATGAAGCAAGAATGGATTTTGAAAAATCTGTTGAATATGCAAATGTATATTATAACGAGCCCATAAGAGAGGGGTGGAACTCTGATCGAGGCAGAACATTAATCAAATATGGGTTCCCTCAACAAATTGATAGATATGAACAAAAATCAAATCAGAAGGCTTGTGAAGTTTGGTTTTATGGATCTGATTTCGGTGGCTTATATTTTTATTTTGTAGAAATATCAAATACAAATGATTACAGATTAGTTAATTCAACACACCCAGATGAAGTAAGCAACGAATATTGGGTTGAAGAATATAACCCAGCAATAGATGATCCAAGTTTAATAGAAAGGAATCATAATTATATGAGAGAATATGAAAATAACCGATAGACTGGTTTATATAATTATAATGTTATTAAAGCTTATTTCTGATAAATTAACCATTCAAAAAAGGACACAGTTTGGTAGGTTTATTGGAAATGTTTTGAGATTATTATCAAAAAAAAGAGAATCAATAACATTAACAAATATTAGACTAGCATTTCCAACAAAAACTGATACAGAGATAAAAAGTATTTGTAAACTATCCTATCAAAATTTAGGAATCACATTTATCGAATTATTACATCTTGATAAGCTAACTAGAGGTGAAGCTGAAACATATTGTAAATTCAATAATGTTAATATAATAAATGAATATCAAAAAAAGGGTAGGGGCTTAATCTTATTATCTGCACATTTTGGAAATTGGGAATACACAGCTTATACCGGTGGATTATTTTCAGAAATCCCTTTAAATTTAGTTGTTAAACCTCAAAAAAATGTAATTATTGATAAGGTATTAAATCAATATAGAACTAAGTCCAATAATAAAGTAATAAATATGTACGAAGCCGCAAGAGATATCTATACTACTCTTTTACAAGGTAATGTACTAGCACTTATGGTAGATCAAAGTGCTACAAAAGATAAAGATGTATTTATCGAATTTTTTGGGAGACCTGCTAGTGTATACTTGGCTCCTGCTAAGCTTGCATTACGCAATAAAACTCCTTTGCTAATCGGTTTATCTAAAAGAAATATTGATGGCACTTATAGCATTAATATTGAAGAAATTTATAGTGATGATTTAGAAAATAATGAAGATGGAATTATTGAGCTAACATTAAGACATGTTAAGTACTTAGAAAATAAAATTAAAGAAAACCCTGAGCTTTGGGCTTGGCAACATAATAGATGGAAACATAAGCCAAATGGAAAAATTTACAAATAATGAATTTGATGATATTTATGTTCTTCATACTGCTTTTTTGGGAGATATATTTATTTCATATCATTTTATTAATCAGTTGAAGTTTAATAACCCCAACTCCAAAATTCATTTCATTACCACGCCTATAATGTCAGAGCCAAGTAAAAAAATATCTTCAATAGATAATGTTCTTAGTTTTGATAAACGAAATACCCAAAAAAAGTTAGTAGATTCTAAAAATTATGGATTAAAATTTAGTAAAAATTCACTCACAATTTCACTACATAAATCCTTAAGATCTTCTGTCCTCACTTACTTTTCAAATTCTAGGGAGAAGTTGGTTTGGGGTGATGCTTCGTTGAGCCTGTTATTTAAAAATAAAATAAAGTATCAATTCCACCTACATGAAAGGGATAGGCTTAATAAATTTTTAAATATTTTTAAAAATGTAACTCTAACAGAGCAATTGCCTAAAGTGAATTTCAATAATAAAAATGATATAATTGAAAATACTATTTTGATTTTTCCTGGATCAGTTTGGGCAACAAAGAAATGGAAAATTGAACATTATATTGATTTAGCAAGTAGTTTAAAAAATAAAGGCGAAGATGTTTTAATTTGTGGGTCTAAGGGCGAATTAGATATTTGTGATATCATTTCAAAAAATTCAAATGTAAAAAGTCTAGCCGGAGAACTTGATTTAGTTGACCTTATGCAATTAGTTTCCAAAGCTAAAATTGTTGTTTGTAACGATAGTGCACCAACCCATATTGCCAATTTATTTGGTACAAAAGTTCTTACTATATTTGGACCAACTACTCCTGATTTTGGATTTGCCCCTTATAATGGAGAATTTATATATTCTGAGGAGAAATGCTCACCTTGTAACATACATGGCCCTAAGGAATGTCCGATTGGCACTCACCAATGTATGGTAAATATTAGACCAGAATCAATGCTAAGTAAAATAGAATCAATGAATTAGAAATATCTCTCTAATTTAAAAGTTTCTCCAAGATAACGTTTTCGTACCTCTGGATTAGAAGCTATCTCATGGGCTGTTCCAGAAATAAACATATTTCCATCAATTAATATATTTGCACGGTCAGTAATTGATAAGGTTTCGTGTACATTATGATCGGTAATTAATATACCTATGTTCATTTTTTTTAAGTCAATTATTATTTTCATAATATCTTCGACAGCAATAGGATCAATACCTGCAAATGGTTCATCTAGCAAAATAAAGTTAGGTTCAGAAGCTAAAGTTCTTGCTATTTCACACCGTCTTCTTTCTCCACCTGAAAGCATATAGCCCTTAGATTTTCGAATATGTGTTATATTAAAACTTTCTAAAAGTTCTTCTAATTTTTCTTTTCTTTGTTTACTTTTTAACTTTTGCAATTCAAGAATTGCCATGATGTTATCTTCTACAGATAATTTTCGAAAAATAGAAGGCTCTTGTGGCAAATAACTTATTCCCATACGAGCTCTTTTGTACATTGCCTTACCTGTAATATTTATATCATTTATAGAAACACTTCCTTTATTAGGTCTTATCATTCCTACTATCATATAAAATGAAGTGGTTTTTCCTGCTCCATTTGGACCAAGTAATCCAACTACTTCACCTTGTTTTACATCTATAGAAACATCTTTAACAACAGTTCTTTTACCGTAGATTTTCTTTAGATTTTTTGCTTTTAAAATACTTTCCAATATTACCTTCGTTGAG
>JAONBD010000009.1 GCA_028376765.1 Candidatus Kapaibacterium sp. | reverse complement strand
CTATTCAGAACGTGGCGAAATAGAAATAAAAGGCAAAGGCAAAATGAAAACCTATTTTATTGATGAGAAGGGTGTTTAATTATAAAATTTTTCAAATAAACTAGGCAAAAAAAAAGATGACTTTGTATCAGAAGTCATCTTTTTTAATAGTGTTTAAAAGCAGGATTAGATTTAAACCCATCCACGAAGCTTACAAGCTTCTGCTACTTTCTGGACTGAAATCATATATGCGGCATCTCGCATATAAATTTTTCTTGAACGTGCTAAATCGCTAACAGCATGGTATGCTTTTGTCATAGCCTGATCTAACTTTTGGAAAACTTCCTCTCTTTCCCAGTAGTAGTTCATATTGTTTTGCACTTGCTCAAAATAAGAACAGGTAACTCCGCCAGCATTAGCTAAAAAATCTGGAATAAGCCAAATGCCTCTTTCTTCAATCACTTTATCAGCATCTGGCGTAGTTGGTCCATTAGCACCTTCTACCAATATTTTAACCTGACTAGATATTGAGTCAACATTTGAAGCATTGATTTGATTTTCAAGCGCAGCTGGGAATAAAATATCTACATCTTGAGTAAGCCAAGCATCTCCATCGATAATATCATATCCATGCGATTTAGCTTTATCAATGTTAATTTCACCAAATTTACTTGTGATAGATCTTAGTTGCTCTAAATCTATGCCCGATTCTTTTTTGAATGTAAATGCTTTTTTGTGCTCGTTACTCCAACTAGAAACAGCAGTAATTTTCCCTCCCATGAAATCGTATAATTCCATTGCGTGGGTAGCAACATTACCAAAACCTTGGAAAGAAGCAGAAGTTGATCCAATATCTATTTCCATTTCTTTTAAAGCTTCCCTTAAAGTATAGATAGCACCATAACCAGTAGCTTCTTTTCTACCAAGAGAGCCACCACTTCCAACAGGTTTACCAGTAATTACTCCAGGGTATTTTTTGCCTGTGATTTTTTCATATTCATCCATCATCCAAATCATGTGTTGACCATTTGTCATTACATCAGGAGCTGGAACATCTTCGAGCGGACCAATGTTTTTCCATACTTGACGAATCCAGCCACGGCAGATTAGTTCTTGCTCTCTATCTGATAGCTGGTGCACATCACAAATAACTCCACCTTTTCCACCACCAAGAGGAATATCAACAGCTGCTGTTTTCCATGTCATCCACATCGACAAGGCACGAACAGTATCAATTGTTTCAAGCGGATGGAATCTTATTCCACCTTTAGCAGGGCCTCTGGCATCATTGTGCTGACACCTAAATCCACGAAATACTTTGTAAGAACCATCATCCATTCTGATAGGAATATTAAAATGATGCTCTCTATCTGGTGTTCTTAATAAATCTCTAGTAGCTTGATCTAAACCAAGAGTTTCAGCAACATCATCAAATTGCTTCTGTGCCATTTTGAATGCGTTAAAAGTTTTATCTGCCATAATTATTTTTTTTATTAATTTATATCCATTGCAATCTGTAAATTTATTACAAATTGTAGATAATAAAAAACTTTATTACTTAATTTTACAAAAATGCAAATAATTTTTCAATCAATTATCATTTTATTTTTAGCTAATAGCCTGTTTTCGGAAGAGAAAACTCCAAAAGCTGAATATGAAGTTGGTATTTTTTATGGAGCGTTAAGCTCTTCTAACAACTTCACTTCACTGGGGCTCACACCTAATTGTTGCCCTCAAGAATATGAACCTGGAGCGGGTTATGGGCTTTATATACCAATAAATTATTATTATCAAATAAGCAACAAGATATATTTTACAGCAGGTGTTAATTTACAATTAGAATCAGTTGACTTTGATTATATTGAGCAAATAGATGTAGAATCAGGAGTTGCAAAAGTACTTCATAGTCTAAATTCTGATAGATTTCTTTTTGGGTTAACAACTGGTGTTAGTTATCAACTAAAAAAGTTTAATTTTACAACTGGATTCAATTACATAATGCCTTTAAGCTCCCAATACTCTCAGCGAGAAGCACTTATTACCGGTGGTTCTTTCGATTCGCTTGGTACAAGAACAAGAAATAGTTTTGATAATGAGACTGCTACCCTAACAAGTAAATTCAACTTGAGACTTCTAAGCTCTATATCTTATAATATTTCAATTGATAATGATTATGAGGTTTCACCTAACATAGCCTATCAATTTGATTTGCTAAGCCTACACAATTCAAATAACTGGTTTGCTCGGGGATTCTTTTTTGGGTTAACATTTAAAATGATTATCCTAAATGATAATTCATCTCCCCTTGATCCAACTAATTAACTATAAAACTTGAATTAAATATTTTGTCAGATGAAAATGCCTTAAGAAAATATTTACCTGAATTTAAGTTAATAGGAAATTTTACTTTGTTTGAATTCATATTTTCTAGTTCCAAAACAATTCTTCCAAGCTGGTCAAAAACCATTATTGATTTAAACACTTGATTTGACTCTACTTGTAGTTTTTCATTATTTTTAATTAAGCTTGGGTAAACTTTAAACGATTCATTGGTATTTTGATTAATACTTAAAATCTCAGTAAAATAGCTATTAAAAAGTGTAAAATTCTCATCTAATCTTAAGCCTAAAATTTCTTTCTCTTTTTCAATTTCAATAGAGAAAATCTTCTCATCATTAAATACAACTACAGAGTCTGTTCCGTCTTCATAATCAATTAAGATTCTTAGAGGCACTTCAAACAACTCCTCGCAATCATCCCTAGGGCTTAGATCTCCTTGAATTTGCTCTAGCTCTATTTTAGCTTTATTAGGATTACCTTCATCACGCAAGGTTATATATATATCATAAACAGGGTGACCAGAGCCATATACCCACTGTTTCATAAATGTATCAATATCTTTATCAGTCTTAGATTTAAAGAAGTTTGTAAAATCGACAGTATTTGCACTTGAATACGAAAATTCTTCAAAATAATCTTGCAAAATGTCATAAAAGTCTTCTTCGCCAATCAAGTTGCGAAGCATAAGATATACCCACCCAGCTTTGCTATATATTACAGGGATTCTACTTTGCGAAAATACATTTGTACCATCACTAATGTATAGTGGGGTTAGTGATAATCCACCCGAATTAATATAATTATTTTTTGATGCTGATTTTTCCAAATTTTTCCAAGTGTCACCCCAAGCTTTTTCGGTGTATAAAATAGTACCAAAAACTGCTCCTCCTTCGTTCATCCATATATCATTCCATGATTCGCATGTAACTTTGTCACCAAGCCACATGTGTGCTAGTTCGTGGGAAAAACCACCAACAGCACCATTTATCCAGCTTCGTCTTATAGTCTGTATAGATTGATGTTCCATTCCACCTGCAGGGAAATTTTCAACGGCTACTGTTCCAAATTTCTTAAAAGGATATGGTCCAAAATATTTTGATAAAGTATCAACCATGTTTGGTATAACATTAAATGTTTGCTCTTTAACATCATAATTAGGACTGTTATTGTTATATCCATCAAGGTCTTCCTCCCAGATATAATAAGAAAGCAAAACACTATCAGCTTGGTTTTCAATTCTTGCTACTTTTTCTTCCCACCTAACAAAAGCTGAAGCATTTGCCACCATCAAATATGATGGAACTTGATAATCATGATTCCAATAATATGTTTTAGAAATTTTTTCTTGACCTCCAATTGTTGAACTTGTTGTTAGCGAATCAACTAATTGTCCGTTTGATGCTGTAATAAATCCTTTTCCAAACCTATCATTTTCTGGAACTTTGATGGCTATTGTTGTTAATTGTTTTTCATAAGGGTTATCGTTACAAGGAAACCATCTTCTTGCATCATTTGGCTGGCTTTGCGTGTATGCTATATCTTCATTATTTGATTCTAACAGAAACCTATAGAAACCATCCCCTGTTGCTCCTTGATAAGTATATTCAAAACTTATAGTATTAGATTCTTGATTTACTAATTCCATATCATTAATTGAATACAAACCATTCTCTGTATTAACTTCATCTGTAATATCAACTCCATTTAAAATAGCCTTATCTAACCTTAATTCTAAAGCATCAAATTCTATTTTTTCAGAGTTTTCTTCTAACAAATCAAATATGATTTCGACCTTGCCATTCCATGCCGAATTGCTTAATTCATAGTCTAGTGTTTCTGACCAATCTAAAAATAAGTCGATGTTAGTTA
The DNA here is from genome assembly GCA_028376765.1 of Candidatus Kapaibacterium sp. Taxonomy (GTDB): domain Bacteria; phylum Bacteroidota; class Ignavibacteria; order Kapaibacteriales; family UBA2268; genus JAJRPT01. The sequence goes on along the minus strand of JAONBD010000009.1, from coordinate 55,233 downwards.
TATCATAATTTCTTTTTACAATAGGGTTAAATTCTTCTAATAAGCTACTTGCTTCTAACTTATAATGAAACTTGCCAACACATCCAAGTCCATGCGATTTTGATAAATAATCATCATAATCTAATTGATGAGGGTTTTGATGTTTCAAAAACTCAGGAATCTCTGAAAATAAATTTAAACTTAGAATCGTAATTAGTATTATTATTTTACTCATAATTTTATGTTTAGTAGTTGAATTGATTAATTTTATAGACACTAAGAGACTTTCTTTCGTTACATTTATTGAATAATCGCAATTTAGAATAATTATTAAAATGAATCAGCCAAAAATCAAATTTACCCTTCTAGGAACTGGAACTTCCTCTGGTGTACCTACTATCTCCTGTAAGTGCGATACCTGCGTGTCTAATGACATTAGGGATAAAAGGTTAAGATGTTCTGTAATGATTGAAACAGATACTACAAGAGTAATCATTGATAGCTCTGCTGACTTTCGACAACAGATGCTTAAATATAATGTAGATAAACTAGACGCTGTTGTTTACACTCATCATCATTTTGATCACATATCGGGATTTGATGATATAAGAGCTTTTAACTTTACATCAAAAAAACAAATGCCAATTTATCTTAATTCTAAAACATTAGAATCTATTAAAAGTATTTTCTCTTACGCATTTGGGAAGGCAGAGCAAATAGGCGGCGGCATTCCTAAAATTGATGTTAATATTATTGAGGAAGATAATTTTATAATTGGTGATATTGAGTTTGAAATAATAAAATTAATGCATGGCAATCTACCCGTGTTAGGATTTAGAATAGGGAATTTTGCTTACTGTACCGATACAAATTATATCTCGGAAGAATCATTATCGAAGCTAAAAGGGTTAGACTATTTGATATTAGATTCACTTAGATTTACGCCTCATCCAACACATTTTACAATTGAAGAATCAATTGATATTGCTAAACGCATTGGTGCCAAACAGACCTATTTCACTCATATAGCACATAATATCAAGCACTCTGTTGTAGACCCCACTCTCCCCAAAAATATAAATCTAGCATTTGACGGCTTGGAAATAATGTAATAAAAAAGGTGGAATCAAATTAATGATTCCACCTTTATAATATTTAAAAAACTAAAAGTTTTGTGAGTATTATTTTACTACCATAACTTTTTTAGTTTCTTGGTAAGATAGAGAAGTTACTCTAACAAAGTGAGCACCACTTGAAAGGTTATTCAATGGAATTTCAACTTCGTAAGTACCTTTTTCTGTATGTTGGTTAACTGGAACTGCAACAACATTTCCATTAGCATCTACAACTTCTACCTTAGTTAAATTAGATACACCAACAGAGTAATTAATTTTCATTGTTGAAGTAGTAATCTGAACGTCAGTATTATATTCTGGACCTAAATTAGGATCAACAGCTCTAAACTCTGCAATACATTCGTCAGTGTTCATTGTTCCTTCACCATCTTGGTTTTCTACACAAGCATCTTTATCGCCAAGTGTAATATCTTTAACAGTTACAACAACATCAGGACATTCAGAGATTAAGGCTTGATAATGAGGATAAATTAAATCGCCATTACCTCTTAAGTAATCACCATTTGGAGCAGTTAATGTATATTTCACTTCAACCACATCTACTAAAATAGTACCAGTAGATCTACATTTTTCAACTTCAGTATTTGTTGTAGCAATTTTTTCTGCAGTTATTGTCCAACCATTTACTAGATCAGATGGAGTATATTCTAAATTTCCGTTTTGATCGATCATTTGGAATAATTGGTCAGCTCTGTATTCAACTACAAATTCAATATAGTCAACATTGATGTTGTCATAATTATCATCGTACAATGTCTCATGATTTTCATCTAACACAACGTTAACACCAAAGTTTTTACCACCTTCATTTGTTAATGAAAGATTAATAAGTCTTTGATCACCATCAATTGAATTAACATCGAAATCAAGTTTACTATTGAAATATGACGCTGTTAGAATAATATCAGCATTTGTTTTTTCATCAATATCACCAGTAGCATCATAGAAGTTACCTGTATATTGGATAGTAAGATTAGGAATTGGTTTTAAACCACCCGCTCTTGATGCATCAAATCTACAAAGAACATTTAAAGTTCCAGGGTTACCATTGTTATCGATTGGAGCAACATCTTTTCCTTCGTAATACTTAATATCTACTTCAATTCCATTTTCATCGTAGAATACAAACCAAGGGTTATTAACTGATACATCATTACCTGCATCATCTGTTATTAGATCAATTCTAAATGGTTCAGTTCCAGTATTTTCAAATATAATTGATTGTAACGGAGAGGCATCACATTCGATAAGAGCATCAAAATCAGTTCCAAGACCATTAATTCCGACAGCCTTAACAAAGCCAGAAAGGTTAGATCTATCAATTGTTGCACCATCTCTAGTATCAGTATCTTGTGGTTCAGTTGCAAGTACATCACCACTGTTACTCAATTCAAAGAATGCAGTTTTCTCACCAACAAGTTCATCATCACTTGGGCTAAATATGAATCTTAAATATTCAGTTTGACCTTGAGCTATAGCAAAAGGAGTAGCTTCGTTCATTGCTGGATCTCTAGGATCAAAAGTTGAATTAGCTGGGTCAAAAATGAAGTCATCAACATTATTACCATTACCAGTCCAATCAATATTCTCACTATTTGCTATTGAGTAAATGTATAAGTCGTCATTTGTTCCTGAGTTAGTAACTGGTATTTCAAGTAAATCCCCACCAAATGTTGCACCAGCAAGAACGGCATCAGCTTGGTCATAACCAGCATCTGTCAATTCAAGCTTAGGTAAATAAGCCGATCCAACTACAGTACCAGTAATTGTTTCTAAGCTACCATTTACAATTACAAGTGCATCAATAGTGAACTCACGACTTTGATAAATCTCACCATTATTTTCGTACTGTCCTTTAGGAGTAAACTGAACTGGAATATTGATTGTACCTTGATAAGCATTTGCAGGAACATTATCAACTACAGATGGATAAATATCTACACCATTATTAGTAGCACCGTTTACAAGGAATTGATCATAATGCTGAGCCCATCTTGGGTTATTAGGATCTGTTTGTCTAATTTCAAATTCGCCAGTAACACCATTATCAGGATTTAAAGAAGTCCAAGCATCAGCACCTGTATCTCCAACTCTTTCATTATCAGCAAATCTTAGCTCTACCAATTGGATTGAAGCATTTGCATCATCAGATTGAGACAAGTTTGATATGCTAATATATCCATTAGCTACTTCTGCATTTCTAGAATCAACAGTCATTTGAACTCTAGTTTTAGACCAAATTTCATTAGTTAATAATGCATCAGAAGAAATCACTCTAGCATCCCAAAGAGATAGTGTATCGTCTGCTAAATCCCCATCATAAATTTTTGCATTTGAATTGAAAGGAATATCTCTAACAAATTGACCATCAACAGCAGATTCAAATAAAGCAGTATTGAATACAACATCTGGTCTATCAGCACTTGCAGGAATTGCAGCCATTGGAGTCAAGAAATTCCCTGCAGCATCAATTGAATTGCTCTTACCAGCTTCTACTGTAAATGGAGCCATTGCAGTAGCAGTTCCATTTTCGTCTACAATACCATCTAGATCAATACCATAAACTTCCAAAGGCCATGTAGCTTGTCTGTTTAGTGCTAAGTTCCAGTTTGAAATTACAATTTTTTGTTGCGAGTTTATTTGCGTGTTTTGTTGAACTGCAATTGCTTTATTAGACCATGGCGATACTATCATATAGTTTTCTCCACCTTGACCTTTTAAAGAATATTCCCAATCAACACATTCTGTAGAGAAAAACATTTCATCAGCATCATACTGCCCATCTTGATATTCTGTTACATCTAACCATTCTTGTGTAGGAGTATATACTACAGAAAATTCAATTTCACCATTAGCTTCTAATGTGAAAGGCAATCCAGGGAAGTCATCTCCAAAAGTGAATGCTTGCGATTCGATTCCACGTAGTCCTAAATCAGTAATTTCTGTTGGATCATCTTTAGAAGAAATAATTTTTACCATAATTGATTTTTCTGTTGAAATTCTTACTAATTCAAAATCAATAAATTCTGGTTCTAATCTTAGCTTATCAGCTTTGTAAATGATTGTATCAATAGTACTATTTGGTCTTGAAGTTTTAGGATTCAATGCTCTATCAAAAACCTCATAGATTACCATTGCGTCTTGAGTTGGGTCTTCAACTTCAAATATAAAGTTAAAATCTTCATCTCCACCAGGTGTTAGATACCAGTCTTCAGTCTCTAAGTCTGGATTAATAACCCAATCTTTAAAGTTATCATTAAATATAATTTGAGGATCTCTATCAATATGCTGATCCACTTGTGGTGGCTCTTCGCCTAAAGGCTCCTCATCTCTAATTTCTGTTGCTTGAATTTTATAGGTATAGCATTCATTTTCTTTTATAATAACTGGAGGTAATGTATCTTGTTCGCCTAGGTTAGCATAAGCAGTTGCAGCAGGCCATCCATAAGAGTCAAATTGAGCAAAACCGTAAAGGTAACCACCAAATTTAGCTTCACCTTCTAAAGTATGTGGGCCAACTTCTGGTCTTATTGTAACCCAATAAAGACCTTCTGCAATCTCATTTCCTGGCAAATCAGTTTGAATATCAATGATAGGAACACCATCATATTTCACTGAACTTAAAAGCTCAATATTTCTTACTGGATCGTTTGGATCACCTTGGATAATTAGATTCATAAAGTTATCTACATAATCATTTCCAGATTTGTTAGATGGAGTCATAAATATTGTACTTTTAGTAAACTGCTCAACTGTTGAAACAGGGAACATGAATGGATCATAATTACCACCTGCGTTATCCCAACAAGCAGAATATGAATATTGCATTACAAAGATTGGCTTTTGTTTGTTTACTACTTCTTCTCCATCAACAGTTTTAATTGATTTGAAAATAGAAGTTCCTCTAATCGAAGTAAAAGAGTTATTACCAGCACAAGCAGAAGCTGCATTTGGGTGATATTCAGCAAAATCACCAGCTTCAGCAAGTACTCCATCCCAGTTACCGATTTGAGCACCAGTAGCTTTATCGTACCATCTAACAACAAATTCAGTATTTGGTTCTGCAGCCATTACTCTAAAGAAATCACCTTTGTCAGTTTTTCTATCAAGTTCAACCGAAGTATATTGGCTACCCCAAGCTTGCACTGGAGGCATCATTGCAGACAAGTGATCTCTACCATTTCTTACAACAGTTGCTGGAATCATTACCCTTTCGTGGAAAGAAATAACACCAATAGGTTTATCGGCAGTAATGTGAGTACCACTCATATCAAATAGTCCACGAGTAGTACCAGTTCCACGTAACATATATACTTCACCTTCATCCATTTTGAAGCTAAAGCTATCTCCAATCTTTTTTCCACCTTCAGCAGGAATAACAGCGCCTTCACCTTTAAGGTCAATATTTACTCGTGTATTTTTTTCGGATGCCACAACAATAAACCCAGATGCCCATTCTCTACTTTCATTAAAGTCATAATATGAACAGTGTCTGTATTCAGTACCCCAAGCAGAAACTGGAATCGCTAGAAAACCTTCAGTAGATACTCTTTTAGAGTTCATTACATAAACCGAAATTGGTTTGTCAGATATGATACTGAATCCTTTTTCAACTACATCATCTACTTCACGAACTTCGTATTCCCAAGCTAAATCGCCAAGAGCAGAAGAAAGAACTCCAATATCTCCAGGTTGGATATTTAATGTTCTTTCAAAACCAGTTAGCTCGTTAAATATTTTTACTTGTGTTTCCTCAGAAGATGCTATGTATACATCTAATGCTTGTGTAGGGTGAGTAGGTATTTCATTCATTGGAAAAGCAATGATAAACTTTCTTCCTAGAGAGTTTGCTCCACTCATCAATTGGTTAGAAAGTTTTTTGCTAATAAATTCTGGTACTTTAACTTCATCTTTTGCAGCCTGAATATCAGAATTTGCTCTATTTTTGAGCTCCTCAGAAAATTTCACATTCTGTGAGAATGCGCTTATTGATAATGCCAACACGGCAAATAGTAGTAGTAGTTTTTTCATTGATTAATCCTTTGATTATTTATTAATGTTCTGTTTTTTATTGCTTTATTAACTAATTGACAATTATATGTCCAAAAGGTCACACACTTTTTTATTTTTTTTACTCTATTAAATCTTAATATAATTAAAAGGGGCTTTAAATCAAAATTATGAGTGTGGTTTTTCTAATAAAACCACTCTCTTATTATCAGTATCAATCTCAACTTCAACACCAATTGGTAAAGTTGTTTGAGAGCTAGTATGCCCAATTAAAAAACCATGGATAACTGGAAAATCTACAGAATTAAAAAATTCATAATATACTTCCATCTCTGATTGATCCCAAGTTGAAGCAGAATTTCTTGTGCAATCATCACACTTACCTATTATTAATCCGCTTATATGGCTACTATCAAAGTAGCCAGCTAGTTTTAATTGGGTTAACATTCGATGAATTTTATAGGGGGCTTCCCCAACATCTTCTATAAATAAAATTCTATCTTTATTGTTTTGTAACGATGGACAATATTCTGATCCCAATAAAGATGTTAACAATGATAAATTCCCACCCAAAAGTTTGCCTTTTGCTTTTCCAGCTGATATAATAGTTATTGGGTTTGCTTCTCTCAATGATTTGCTTTTGGGATTAGAAATTGCATAGTTGCTAGAATATCCAAACAATGCCATTTTAAAATTTTCAAATGTGTAATTATCAAATTTTGATAGCAATACTGGTCCATGAAATGTTACCATATTTACTACTTTGTTTATCGCAAGATGCAAAGCAGTAACATCGCTATACCCACAAAATATTTTAGGATTCCTTTTTATCAAATTGAAATCTATATATGGCAGCATGGAGGCTGAACCATATCCTCCCCTAATAGCTATAACCGCTTTTGAATCACTTTCAAAAGCAAAGTGTAAGTCTTCCACTCTCTCTTTTATAGATCTTGTTTTGTAACCTGAACCAATTTTTACATTTGGTGCAAATTCATGTTTAAGATTTAGCTTATCTAATATTTCTATTGCTCGGTTGTGATCATCTGGAGAAGATACTGCTGAACCAGGAGCAATTATGCTTACTTTGTCACCCTCAGATAACACTTTTGGTTTTATAAGAGCCTGTTTGTTATTGATTGCAAAAGATTTATTGCTAGAAGCTAGCAGAGTTAATCCTCCAATAGCCTTTAATAAATTTCTTCTATCCATAATTATTATTCTTGTTTTTAATTTTCAAGTTTTTAATATTGCAATATGGAAATTTTATTTGAATTAGAGTACGAAGAAAAAATGCCCATAGGCGATAGTGCCGATGAGGACTTTTCTTTATTTATTAAATCAGCAAAAACCAGACTTGCAGATGATTTCAATGATGAGATGCTTAGCAGTGCTTATTGGTTTTGTGTAAATAACCATAAAGATGTTCTAAGGAAATCGGGTAAACCTTATTACAGCCACCCTTTAAAAGTAGCATTGCTACTCATTAATATTTTTCCAATTTGTGATAATGAGACAATTGCAGCAAGCCTAATGCATGATACCATAGAAGATGTAGAAGATGTATCTTATTCTAAAGTAAAAGATAGCTTTGGAAAGGTGGTAGCTGATATTGTTGATGGTGTAACCAAAATCAGCTTCGAAAATTCATCAAAATCGATTGGAAAAGCCTACACATACAAAAAGATTTTCACTGCTCTTGCAAAAGATATTAGAATTATCCTTGTAAAATTAGCAGATAGACTCCATAACATGAGAACCCTACACTACCTTAAAGAGCACAAACAAAAAGAAATTGCACTCGAAACACTAAATTTCTACACTCCAATAGCCCATAAACTTGGGCTATCCAGAATAAAACAAGAATTAGAAAACCTCTCATTTTACTTTTTGGATAAACAAACCTATGTAGCTATTCGGAACGCTTTAACTGATAAAAGAAAAGAATTTTTAAAGTACATACAGCTTTTTACTGACTTAATTCAGCAGTCATTAAACGAGCAATTTATAGATCATACTTTATCAATTGTACATAAACACGAATACGAAATTTATAAAATCATGCAGGATGGGAAGTCCCTATCTGATATTGATAATTTTTATTCTATCGTAATAATTATTAATTCTAATAACATTACTGAATGTTACACAGCTCATGGCATACTAGCTAAAGCCTTCACTACAATAAACTTACTAGATTACATCTCCAATCCAAAAATTGATTGGAATCGCTCTCTTAATTCAGAACTTTATGGACCTGATGGCAAAAGAGTAGAAATTATTATTAGAACCCAAGAAATGGAAAAAGTTGCAGAAGAAGGCTTTTTTAGTGTTTACACCTTTGAAAAAGGAAATGCTAGAGGCTTAGATCTAAGCGATGAAGACATTACAAATTGGGAAGAATGGGTAGAAGATATAATTAAATCGAGAGGTGAAGAAGCAATTCAAATGATTTGGAATTCAGTAAAAGTTAACTTATTTGATTCTGCTATTACTGTTTTCACCAAAGATGGTATTTCTTTAGTTCTGCCAGACGAAGCTTCAATTTTAGATTATGCTTTTAGCCTTTCTGAGCAAGATGGCATATCCTGTATTGCTGGGAAGGTAAATGGAGTTACCCACGATATAGGTCATAAACTAAAAGAAGGCGATCAAGTTGAGATAATTACTTCACCAAATTCTCAACCAAAACCTGATTGGAACAGATTTGTTGTTACAAACAAAGCACTCCTTGGTTTGTATAAATTTTTCAAGGAAAATCCTGGGCTTGATATTACCAATCAAAGGGATTCAAATATTGATGATTTCAAAATTAGAATTACAGGTGAAGATAAAGAGAAAATGCTTCAAAGGATAACTGAGGCAATCGGAAAAAACAATATGCTACATATACAGTTAGATACTACTGGCACATTGTTTTCTGGTCTAATTACTTTAAAAATGCAAGAACGAAAAAAGTTGGATTTGCTATTTTTGGAACTTTTTAAAATTGAAGGAATGAGATCAGTAGAAAATTTGAAACCTGATAATATTTAAAATTTTATTTTTTCTTTTAAAGCTTTTTTACCTCTGAGTAGTCTTGTTTTAACTGTATTTGGAGCAACATTTAACATCCTACCAATTTCTTTTAGCTCAACCTCGTAATAAAAATGCAACATTATTACATCTCGATAATTTTCAGGTAGGCTCATTAAATATTTTCCGAGTTGATCTTGCTCTAAATTTTCAATTTTTGTAATCTCTTCTTCATGGTATTGAGCTTTTAGTTCAAATTCATTTTTTGATTTTTGTAAATATTTTAATGCTTCATTTTTAGAAATCGTATAAAAATAACTAAAAAACGAGCCCTCACTTGAATTATAACTAGAGCTAGATTTTAAAATTTTTGACCAAGAGAGTTGAATAATATCTATAGCAATATCAGCTCTCCCAGTTATTTTTTGGATCTTAGGGGTAATATTATCTTGTATATAGAAATATAACTTTACAAAACTGTCCTCATCATTTCTGATGATGTAATTATCATATAGCTCTGTAATCTCTTGATGAGTCATTTTCATACTAGCCAGTTAATCGATAGTTGCGATACATTTTAATTCAATAGCAATTGGTGTTGGCAATTTATTAATTTCAACAGTTGTTCTGCAAGGCTGAACATCCTTAAAATAATCTGCATAAATTTCATTGTATTTTTTAAAATCATCATCCATGTTTGTTAAAAATACGGTTACATCTACCAATCTGTCCCAAGAAGATCCAGAATCTTCTAAAATAGTTTTTACATTATCAAAAACAGATTTGCATTGAGCTGCAATGTCATATTTTGAAATTTTACCATCTTCATCAAGCTCAACACCAGGTATTATTTTTGTGCCTTTTTTTCTTGGACCAACACCCGATAAAAATAATAGATTCCCCACTTTTCTTGCATGAGGGTACAAGCCTACTGGTTCAGGTGCTTTATCAGAATTTCTTTTTTCATTCATATCGAAATTGTTAAATTGTGAAACAGAATTTATTACGAATCTACAAAAAATTAAAAAACAATGGCTAACATAACTGACTCTTTAAAATTATTGAAAGATGTAATTTACCAAACAGGTGAAAAATTACGTCAGAAATTAGATGAAAATAAAGAACTGAACAATAGTATAAAAGGTTTAAATACTAAGGTTAATCAGCTAGAAGATGAAATTTCATTATTCAATCAGGATATTGATTCTAACAATTCGAAATTAAAAAATACTATTGAAGAACTGGAATTAAAACTTTTAGATCTTGAAGAATCAAATGTAAAAGCTGAAAATAAAATAAAAAATAAAAATGTTGAAATAGATATTTTGTTCAACGAAAAGTCACGAGCATTAAATACAATTGAAGACCTAGAGACCCAGCTTGGCTCTAATAAAAATTCAATAGATAAGTTAAAAAACAATTTAGTTCAAAATGAAAGATCTATTGAAGATAGCTCAATAATTAAAAAGGAAATTGGTAGAAAAAATATTGAGATTAATTCATTAAACGATCAGATTGCTAATCTTAAAGAAGAAAAGGCAGCTCTCAATGGAAAAATTTATAAGAAAGATGAAGATGAAAAAGTATTAAACAAGAAAATTCAAGATTTAGAAAATAGCCTTCAAGATTCCGTAACAGAAATAATTGACTTAGAAAATGAGAAAATAGGACTTAAGAAACAAGTTCAGAATTACGAAAATGATCTCGAAAATATTCAATCAAAGTACAATAAAGATAAAGACAAATCTAAATTGAGTATTGAACAATTAGAAGAAGAAATTGAAGTTCAAAATTTTACTATACAAGAATTCAATAAAAAGTTGATTGAAAGAAACGAAGAAAAGACTGATTTAATTAGAAAAATTGAACAGTCAAAAATTAATTATGAAAAAATAAATTTAAAATTAACAGAGCAAAGGCAAAGCAACTTTGAGCTGGAAGAAAAACTACACGAACTGGATGTGTATAAAAAACTGGCAAACATTAAGGAAAAACATCTTCAAGAAGCAAACGACACTATACAAAGCAAAGACAGCCAAATTTCGGATCTAAAAAGAATTGAAGAGTTACATATTCATAAGCATAAAACAATGCTAAATGAGCTAGAAGAATTGAAAAAATCGAATACAAATGAAAACAGTGATTCTGTAAAATTAAAAGCTGAAAGCGAAATATACTATAACAAATTAAAAAATGCTGAAAAAATACTTGGGGAGCTAACTAAACAAATCACTGAAAAAGATAAATTATTAGAATCTTACAAAACTGATGATTACAGCCAAAGTGATAAAATAAAAATTATTAGGCTCGAAGCAATTTTAAAAGATAAAGAACAGGAAATCGAAGAGCTGAATGAAAAAGTAGGAGTATCTGACAGAGAGACAAACCAAGTAGGTAATTTATCAAGAATCAACTCCGATTTAGAAAAGCAACTTACTGAATCTGAGAGTGTTAGGAAGAATATGGACAATGTTCTAAAAAACAGATTAGAGCAAATTGATTTTCTTCAGAAAAAACTTGAAACCTACAATAAATTATTTAGTGTTGAAAAAAGAAAAGTGCTTTCAACTAAAGTTGATAGCTTAATAGACAAACTTGAAAAACTTGCTGTTTAAATTTAATTTATTATTTTTATATTTGTTACTAAAATAAAATGTAAAAGAGTGGTAAACATTTGTGAATTCGGTAGAAGTACAAATAGGTAAAAGACAATTAAAATTAAGAGGTGATGCAAATTTAATAAATGCATCAGCCGATAAATTAAATAAAACAGTTAATCTACTTGAAGAAAGTGGAAATATTAAGGGTGACACATTATATATTTTGGCAGGATTAAATCTTGCCGAAAACAGTATTTTAAATAAAGACGATTACGAAAATAATTTAGAACATATTAATGTAGAAATCAACCAAATGTCCTCCTATTTGCAGAACATACTATCACAAAGCTAGAGCTACCATTTCTAGCGTTCTTTGTAAATGTAATAAAAACGTCGCAATCCGTTGCAAAACACTTACGTAAATTGAATCTATAACTTACTTTTTGGGAGTGAAGCTCTGTTTATTGATAACTGGCCTCAACCTAAACTTGTTTAAGCTTAGGACGAAGAGTTATTAATTCCCTAGGTTTAGGTGAAATAAACTAAACATATAGTTAATATACTTCCAGAGGATTTTAGATATAAAAAGGCACGTTCCCACTGTGTTTCATTGGAGGATTCAATTTTTCCTTTAATTTTTGTGCGGAGTTGCGACTTTTTTACTACATACAATATAACATGAGAAAAGAGGAAAAAAATGGATCAAAATTCAATTATTATTTCCATTGTAGGTGCTGTTATTGGCTTCGCAGTAACCTATTTTATTGGAAATAGTGTTTCTAAACGAAATATTTTAGAATCGGAACTAAAAGCTAAAAGTATCGTTGTTGATGCCGAAAAAGAAGGCGAAAATATTAAGAAAGAAAAAGTTCGAGAAGCCAAAGATGAATGGTATCAGAAAAAACAAAATTTCGAATCGGATGTTCGCTCTAAAAAAACTAAGCTTGATGTTCAAGAAAAGGAAATCAAAGCCAGAGAAGGAAATATCGAGAAAAAACTTCAGACTATACTCAGCAAAGAGAAGAATCTACATAATTTCGAATCAGATTTAAAAAGAAAGCAAGACGAAATTGACGAGAACTATAATAAGTCTAAAGACCTGTTTGATGAGCAGCTTAGAAAGTTAGAAGATGTTGCACAACTTACAAGGGAAGAAGCCAAAAGTCAGTTGATTGAAGAGCTTGAAAACGATGCCAAAAAAGATGCAGCGGAAAGAGTAAAGAAAATCAGACAAGAATCTAAAGAAAAAGCTGCTAGGGAAGCCCAAAATATAATCGTTGCATCAATCCAAAGAACAGCTTCCGATCATGCAATGGAATCTACAATTTCTACTGTCGATTTAGAATCGGACGAGATGAAAGGTAGGATAATTGGGAAAGAAGGGCGAAATATTAGAGCTTTTGAATCAGCAACCGGAATTGATTTAATAATTGATGATACTCCAGATGCAGTTCTGATTTCTGGATTTGATCCTTTTAGAAGAGAAGTAGCAAAACGTTCATTAGAGCAATTGATGATTGATGGTAGAATCCACCCTACTAGAATCGAAGAAGTAGTTGAAAAAATGACCAAAGAACTAAATGATGACATGGTCAAAGAAGGTGAAGACACCTGTATGAAACTTGATATTCATAATATCCATCCAGAACTTATGAAGCTAATAGGTAGAATGAAATACAGGACTTCCTACGGGCAGAACTTGCTTCAGCACTCTGTGGAGGTTTCAAACTTAGCTGGTATTATTGCTTCCCAACTTGGCTTGAATGTGAAATTCTGCAGAAGGGCAGCATTGCTTCATGATGTTGGAAAAGTAGCTGATAAAGACCTTGAAGGGCCTCACGCTTTGCTTGGAATGGAACTCGCAAAAAAATATGGAGAACATCCATTAATCGTTAATGCAATAGGGGCTCACCACGAAGATGTTGAAATGGAAACTGCAATTGCAGTGATTGTACAAGCAGCCGATTCAATTAGTGGAGCAAGACCAGGTGCAAGAAGAGAATCATTAGAAAATTATATCAAACGACTTGAAAATCTTGAAGCTATCGCCAATGAATGGGATGGTGTTGAAAGAACATATTGTATTCAGGCAGGTAGAGAAATCAGAGTTATCGTTGAACCTGATAAAATTAACGATACTGATGCTGATACAATGGCATCTGGAATTGCTAAAAAAATTGAAACTGAAATGGAATATCCTGGACAAATTCAAGTAACTGTAATTAGAGAAAGAAGAAGCCTAGGTGTAGCAAAATAACTTTTTTGATAAGAACTCATTTTTTAACAGCCGATCCTTTTATACAAATAGGTTCGGCTTTTTATAATAAACAATATGGCAACAGCTAAAGATTGGATTGAAGCAATAAGACCAAAAACACTACCTGCAGGTATTGTTCCTGTTTGTATTGGCTCTGCATACAGCAACTATCAAGGTAATTTTAACTGGACAAGCTTTGGGGTGATTCTTTTCTGCTCTGTGATGATTCAAATAATTACTAACTTTTTTAATGAGATTTTTGATTTTAAAAAGGGAGCAGATACTGAAGAAAGAGTAGGTCCCGCTAGAGGCGTCTCAACTGGAGCCATTAGTTTAAAATCAATGTGGTTAATAACAATATTATCACTTATCGTAACATTTGTAGCTGGATTATATCTTGTAACAATAGCTGGATTACCGATTTTAATTATCGGACTTAGTTCACTAATTCTAAGTTGGCTTTATACTGGAGGCCCATTTCCACTAGCCTATAAAGGTTTGGGCGATATTTTTGTTTTAATCTTTTTTGGATTCGTTGCTACTGCTGGCACATATTACACTTTTCATCAAGATATAAATGAAATAATTCTATTATTATCCCTAATACCAGGGCTTACCTCCATGAATATATTAGCTGTAAATAATATTAGAGATATTGATACTGATATAAAAGTAAACAAAAAAACATTACCTGTGAGAATAGGAAGAACCCCAGCTCGTTTGCTATTTTCGGTGATTAGCATTGCAACATACTTTGTAATATTTACTATTTATTCCAAAACAAATATAGATTTTGTTTTATGGAATTTTGCTACTTTGCCTTTGTACCTAATAATAAATATTATGGTTTTTAAAATCACTGGAGCAAAGCTAAATAAAGTATTAGCACTTACTGGACTTCAATTAATGTTATTTGGGTTGATTACGAGCTTTTCATTTCTTTAAAAAAAAGCTCCAAGGAAAAATACCCTTGAAGCTAGATTTATTTAAATATTTTTACTTTTTTACCTTGAGCATATTATCTATCTGATATGCTTTGTACATATTCTGCATAATTGACTCTAAAGAATCATTATAATTAGAAAGTGCTTCACCCATTCCCATCTTATCAACTTCGGTTCTAAATTTTCTAGATCCATGCTCTGTCTCCACTAAATTTAAAATAGCCTGAGCTACTAATTCTGGTTTTTGCTCTGGGTTGCTTGCCAAGGCTTGACCAAAACCTTCAGCCATTGCTTCAGGAGCATTGTTATATTCACCATATTCTGAATCTCTTGAATTATCACTTGGTTTTAATAGACTGCTAAAGAATGATGTCGCAAAACCACCTGGTTCTACGATGCAAGTTTCAATTCCAAAACCACTTAGCTCTACTCTGTAATTTTCAGCCATTGCTTCTAGAGCCCACTTTGAAGAATTGTATGGACCGTAAAAAGGCATAACAAATCTTCCTAACAAGCTAGAAATATATATCAATAGACCCTTACCATTTTTTCTTAAGTATGGTAAAGAAGCTCTTGTTACTCTTTGCACACCAAATACATTTATATCAAAAACCTTCTGCCAATCATCAGCAGTAAATTGCTCTTGCATTCCAATAACACCAAGCCCTGCATTATTAATTACAATATCAAGACCACCTAATTTGGATACAGCATCTTCAACACCTTTTTGAACACTTGAATCATCAGTTACATCTAAATCAACAACTTTAGCACCCAATTTACTTAATTGATCTGCGTTTGCTTTATTTCTATTTGAAATATCTCTCATTGAAGCAGCAACTTCATGTCCAGCACTTATTAATTCAACAACGGTAAGATTTCCGAAACCACCATTTGCACCTGTAATTAGTATTTTAGCCATTATGTCCTTTTTATTAAAATTTGTAAAAATTATTATTTATTGCATCATTTAGCTTTATTAGAGGGATAGTTCTCTCGAATCTATCAGTTACTAATCGTAGAAAATAAACACCAGATTTTAATGATGTTGTATTTACTTCTAGTTGAAAATTTTCATCATCGATATCAAAGTTACCATTAGATTTTATTTTACCCATGGCATCAACTAGATAGTATTCATTTTTTGTTGTTGGAGTTAAGTTAAATTTTACTTTAAGTCTTTCATCAAAAGGATTTGTGTAAAGGATTTCTGGAAATAAATCTATCATATCAGAAAGCTCTTCCGCACGTTCCACTGCTTTGTATGAATCAAGTTTGCCTGCTCCCCAATTGGTTGTACCAGCTTCATTTATTATACCGGTGAACTCATCTTGATAAGCAGTTTCTTTTAAAATTTGTTTTATTTCAGATTGGTTCAAGTAGGGGTTTGCTCTCAACATAAGGGCAACGGTTCCAGCTACGATAGGTGAAGACATTGATGTTCCAGTTTGAGGCCCTATATAACTACTTGTCGAAAATGAATTATCAAAGCCAGCAATTGTATTTGAATCCAGAGATTGATCAAATCCATTTAAGGCAGAAATCACAATACTTCCAGGAGCAGTAATATCGGGTTTCATCTTGGATTCGGCATTTGGTCCAATCGATGAAAATAAGGATAAATCTAATAAATCCTGATCTAAAGAGACTAAATTATTATTCAAAGATCTAAAGGAATTTTTTGTATTGTAAGAAGCAACAGTTATAAAATCTTCATTGTTACCGCCTATTTCTCCAATTTGGAAATCATTCTGACCTCCTGTAAAATCAAGCTTACCAAAGCTATAAAAATAATCTCCCTGACTCCCACCAAATAATGAATTCCAAAGAATAACTTCATCATCTGAAGTAATTTTTAAAGCCACTACCTGATCGCTATTTCTTCGAGAATTTAACTGTAAAAATATTCTTGACTTTCCATTTATTGCTTCTTCTGGGGATTGGCTAATAGTATAATTATATAGATTGGAATTAGAATTAGTGATAACTCCAGATTGTGTACCAGATTTATTTGTACAAAACACATTAGAATCCCAAATAATATTTGAGCCTTGTGAATAGCCCAAAGAAACACATATTTCGGAATTCTCTTTCCCCCAAATATCAATATATTGAGTTAGATTAGAATTATATAAATAAAAGGCGGTTTTAAGAGTATCATTCGAAGAACTAAAATTATTCTTAATTGTTATATTCCTCTCTCCATCATTCCCAGCAGCAGTAACTAAAGATCTTCCATAAGCAACTGAATTTTGAAGCTCTGCACACATAACATCAAAAAGAGCAGATCCATCATGAGGGCCTAATTGTGTACCTAAACTTAAATTAATTACACAAGGCTTACCAAGTCTTGACGCTTCATCAAAAATATAGGCAACACCATCAACAATATCCGTTTGAGATGTTGCTTGCAGCTGCGTATCGTAAAAGTTTGGCGAAACTAATATTATATCAGCTTCGCTAGCCACTCCAGTAATATCAGAATTTGGGAAATTTGAACCAGCAGCAATACCAGCTACATGAGAGCCATGGCTATCATATTGAGTATCAAATAAGAATCTACCTATATCTGATGGTAGGATTTCTGTACCATAATTAAATTTAGATGGTGTTGTCGGAGATGATGTCCCTTGAAACCAAGCTTTTCTTATTCTTGTATTTCCATTGGAATTTTTAAACATCACGTGATTCAGCTGAAAACCAATATCAATAACTCCAACAACAACCCCAGAGGATTCAAAAAATTGAGAATTTCTTAATTGTGTATTAGCACTTATAAAATTTGTTGATTGATTTGCATTATCAAGAAGTAGGCTTACTGGTTCATCTGCCTGAATATATTTTAATCTTCTATCTTTACAGAAATCTAAATAGTTTTCTAAAGGTACTTTTAGGGAATAATAATTTTTTATTGAAGCACCTTTTATAAGATTGTACTTATCAAAAAAATTATTATTCAGTTTTGTATTTGAAATAAGAAGGCAACTAACATAATGTGTGCTATCTATAGTTCTAATAAGATATTCATCATAATTAAATTGTCTATTTTCATTTAAATTATCATAAATCGTTTCAGCAAATGGGGATAGTTTTGAATAAATGTCATTACTATTCAAGCTAAAACAGTTTATGGTAAGCACAAAAAATATTAATCGTATAATCATATAAATTACAAATTATACCTTTAATATTCTTCTAATTGCATTTAACAATTCGCCAATTTGTGGTTTGGATAATTGTGCGTCGGCTCCTACTGATTGTCCCTTATGAATTATATCTTGATTAACTAAGGATGAAAATATAACTACTGGCAGTTTGCCTAATATCTTGTTATCTTTAACTCTTTTTGTTAGTGTATAGCCATCCATTTTAGGCATTTCAATGTCAGTAATTATACAATCAACATAATCACTCATTTGTTCGCCATCTTTTACTTTTTGTTCAATTTCTCTTAGTCTGTCCCAAGCTTCAGCACCATTATTATAAGATTCATACTCTATTCCAGCATCTTTTAATCTAGAGCTTATCATTTTTCTGATTATCGATGAATCCTCGGCTGTGATTACTTTAATAGTTTTTGAAAATTTACCAACAACTTTTGTGCTATCGATTGCATTGTTAGGGTCAATATCGGCAACAATTTTTTCCACATCGAGCATCAAGATTTGTTTTTCTCCCATTTGAATAATACCAACAACAGTATTTTTTTCTGGTTCAAAATCTTGAACAATATCTGGAGAAACTATATCTTTCCAAGTAATTCTGTGAATTCTGGATACTGAATCAACAATCAATCCTGTTTGGATTTTATTAAATTCAGTAATTATCATTTTATCTTCTTTAGAGTATTTTTCCTTGCCGTATAGATATTGACTTAAATCAAGAGCAGGAATAATTTTTTTTCTGAGTTCAAAGACTCCTCTAACTGATTTAGGCATATTTGGAATTACTGTAATTTCAGGTAATCTTATAATTTCCCTTACTTTTGCTACATTGATTCCAAAAGACTGTGTAACTTCATTTCCGCTTATTCCTATAAATTTCAATTCAAATTCAACAACTTCGACTTCATTTGTTCCAGATTCAAGAAGTATATTAGTATTATTTGCCATTTTCTATTCCAAAATTTTATTTAGCAATTCACCTAGAAACAATCTAATTAATTTTTTTCAAAGTAAATAATTTTTAGAACTCAATTTTTTTATTTTCGTAATAAATAATAATATTGGTTCTAAAACTTTATAGACTATTAACATAATATAAAATCGGATTTAAGCATGAGTAAAATTAATGATAATGATCTTTTAAAACAGTTTTCCTCTCGGATTAAAGATGTTCGGAAGGAACTTTCAAAGGTTATAATAGGTCAAGATCAGGTTATAGAAGAACTTCTTATCTCCTTATTTGCCAAGGGACACTGCCTTTTAGTAGGGGTTCCAGGGCTTGCTAAAACCTTACTAATAAATACACTCTCTGAAGTTTTGGATTTAAAATTTAACAGAATCCAATTTACACCAGACCTTATGCCTGGCGATATTACGGGTTCTGAAATTATTGAAGATGATATTTCAACAGGGAAAAAATCTTTTAGATTTGTAAAGGGTCCAATTTTTTCTAATATTGTTCTTGCAGATGAAATTAACAGGACACCACCAAAAACTCAGGCAGCACTTTTAGAAGCAATGCAAGAACATGAAGTTACTGCAGCTGGCACTAATTATAAGCTAGACAAACCATTTTTTGTTTTAGCCACCCAAAATCCAATTGAGCAAGAGGGTACTTACCCCCTTCCAGAAGCTCAGCTCGATAGGTTTATGTTCAACTTATGGTTAGATTATCCTGCTTTAGATGAAGAAATCAATATTGTAAAATCTACAACAACTGAAAGTAAGGCTACAATTGATAAAATTCTTCAATCATCTGAAATAATAGATTTTCAAAATTTAGTGCGTAGGGTACCAGTATCAGAAAATGTGATTGAATTTGCTGTAAACCTTGTTAGAAAAACTAGACCTGCAAGTTCTAATAATGAATATGTTAAAAAATATTTGGATTACGGAGCTGGTCCAAGAGCTTCACAGTATTTGGTTTTAGGCGCGAAATCTAGAGCAGCTCTACATGGAAGATTTACTCCAGATATTGAAGATGTTAAAGCTGTTTCGATTCCAGTTTTAAGACACCGTATAGTACCAAATTTTAATGCAGAAGCTGAAAATATTTCTTCTTCTGAAATAATAACTAATTTAATTAAGAATGCTTGATAAGATTGAAAAATCAATTATCCTAATTTCTGGGGGAATGGATTCTGCGGTTTGTGCTGGATTAGCTGCACTTAAAACAAATCAGCTCTATGGTTTGCATATCAACTATGGACAAAAAACCCAAGAAAAAGAATTACAATCTTTTAATTTAATCTGTGAACATTATAATTTCACAGACAAGCTTATAGTTGATATAGAATATTTAACTAAAATTGGTGGCTCTTCTCTTACCGATTCAAGTATTGAAATTAGCAAAGGCAATATTAATTCTGAGGAAATTCCTAGCTCCTATGTCCCTTTTCGTAATGCTAATATTTTAGCCATAGCTGTTTCTTGGGCAGAAGTAATTAAAGCAAATAAAATATACATTGGAGCAATGGAAGAGGATTCGAGCGGGTATCCTGATTGTAGAGAAGATTTTTTTAAATCTTTTCAGCAGACTTTATCCTTAGGTACAAAGCCAAACACTGAAATTCGGATTGAGACCCCCATTATTCATAACACAAAGAAAGATATTATTGGAATAGGTTTAAAAATCGGAGTGCCATTTGAAAAAACTTGGTCTTGTTACAAATCAAATTTAGCAGCTTGTGGTGAATGTGATTCATGCTTAATAAGATTAAGAGGGTGGGAAGAGTCTGGAAATATAGACCCTATTAAATATGAAAATAATTAATCAATCCTCAATTAAATTCATAATATTTACTTTAGCTAATTCTTAACATACAAAACTCTTTTAAAACTAAAAATACAGGGGTGACTTTTCCATCACCCCACAATTCCCTAATTACAAGGTACAGTATCTAATTTCTGATAGGTTAAGTCCCATGTATCTATCATTTGAATAGTGTATGTGTTGTAACCATTACTAGTTTAGCTGCTGAAAGCATTACTATAAAGGCTTGGCGAGTCAACTACCTCGTTAACATTACAAACATTATTTTGATAGATCATCTCAGCTTGAGCTTCGGTATATGATGTTTCGGGTGTCATTAAACCCAACCATATCATTGCGACTACTAGCATTTCAGTCATAAAGAATTTCTCCTTATATTGTAGATTAAAAATAATAGCAACTGATCCCGAAAATATCTTTGAAATATCTTCATTACATATTGCTCCTATTCATTGTATCCTTTGGATTTGGAGAGGTTCCCACTTCAATAGAAAAAAAGTTAGAAACTTTTTTTCCAGCATCTAAAGAGGAGGTTTTGACATTTAAAAATGAGCTTGAAAGAGTTAGTTTTGATGGTAAAAATGAATTAGAATTATTTTTAAACGCTTACTTATATCACAAAAATTCCCATGATATAATCGCTTCAAAATTACTAGATTCAATAAATTATAATGAGTGGGTTCTATTGAAAAACCCTATCATTAAACATCATATTTTTGAATACTTAGGAAACATTTATGGCATTTCTAATCAAGCAAATAAATCCTATTATTTTTATAAGCAAATATTTGACAACTACTTAAATATTAAGAGTGACAATATTAGGCATCGTAATTTAACCTTTAACAACTATTTAGTCAGTGCCCAGCTAACAGGGAACATCGAAAATGCACTTTATCAGGTTGATAGTCTTACAAATACTTTGAACTTGGAATTAACCCATGAACATTACTTAATGATGAGTGTTGAATTTCGATTAATTGGTGATTTTAAAAAGTCGATGGATTATTCGCAGGGTCTATTTGAGTATCGCCTTAAAGATGATTACTTTGAATACTTTGAATACTATTCTAATGTATTTTTAATTTTTTTTGAAATGAAAGAATATGAATTTGCGGAAGCTGAACTCTTTAAGTCAGAAAAGCACATTGGTAGTAAACTTCAAGAAGCAGAATACAAATATTATAAAGCTATTCTATCATTTGCTAGGAAAAGAAATATGAAAGCTAAAACTCTTTTTTTCGAAGCATTGAGCTATTCAGAATACTTTCATCCCAGTTTATCAGAAATAAGCAAGGCTAATATCTATAACAAAATTGCAGAAATATATCTTGAAACAGATTCATTAAATTTGTGTAATAAATACTTGGATTCAGCCCTAAATCAATTCCAAGAATCTTACAAACCTATGACTTATGCTACCTACTCTAATCTTTTCTTGAAAACCAACCAATTAGATTCTGCTTATAAATATATCAAGTTATTTTCAGAATATACCAATACTTTAAATTCTAAAATTCACATATTAAAATCACTAGAATTAAATTATTTATTTTATGAAAAAACTGGTAATCTTGATTCATCGATTGCCTACATGAAAAAGTTTTTAAAAGTTCATTCTAAACTTAACAACTGGAATAAGAAATCAAAATTTGCAGAAATTAGAGATTCATTTGAAGGAAAGCTATTAAGAGCAGAAAAAATAATACAGCGAGATAAAAATCTATTAAGATTTGCAACTCTAATAATCATTCTTTTACTTAGCCTAGCCACTCTAGGATATTTTATCAATCTTTATATTACAAAGTCGAAAAAAGAAAAAAGAGTGATTTTTGAAAACACTAACCTTGACGCCGAAAATAAAGAACTGATTCAATTAAACAATGAAATTTTGAGCAACCAAAAAGCATTAACAGACTTTAGTGATGTTCAAGAAAATATGCTAAAAATTTTAATTCATGATTTAAATACACCATTAAGTTCAATCGCACTTTCTGCAAAAACATTATTGAGTTATAACGACAAGCTAGCTCAAAAAGAAAAAGAGTCGATAATAAAAAGAATAGAGGAATTATCAGATTATAGCACTAAGCTTATTTCAGATCAAAATAATTGGGTAAAACAAACAAGTGATAAATTAAGCTATAATCCCGAATACATTGACATAGTGGACTTCACCCTTAATGTTATAAAGCACCACAAGCTTAATTCTATCCAAAAATCCATAGCTATTACCGCAAATATTGACGAAGTTATAGTTCGTACAGATAAATTCATGTTAGAGATAATTATAAGAAATCTTGTTTCTAACTCAATAAAATATACACCGAAAAATGGTAAAATAAAAATATATACCAAAGTAGTAAACAATCAACTGACATATACTATTTCTGATAATGGCAAGGGAATACCAAAGGAAACAATGAATAATCTAAATAACAATCAAAAAATAATAAGTCGATTAGGCACATTCAATGAATCTGGGATGGGAATAGGTCTTACAATTTGTAAAGATTTTGTTAGTAGAATAGGCTCCACATTTGAAATAAATTCTAATAAAAGAAATGGAACAAAAGTAAGTTTCAATTTAAAAGTTGAAGATATTTGATTTTTATTTGGCGGAGTTGAATAATTATAGTAGTTTTGTAGTCTGCTAATTTTACATAATGAAAAAAGTAATTTAATCTATGTTCGAAAGTCTACAGGAAAAATTAGAAGGAGCTCTAAAGCGATTTAGAGGGCAATCTAAGATAACAGAAGAAAATGTTAGCGAAGCAATGCAAGAAGTACGCCGTGCATTGTTAGAAGCTGATGTAAATATTAACGTAGCAAAAAAATTCATTTCTGATGTCCAAGAAAAAGCTGTTGGGACAGAGGTTAAAGGAAAATTACTACCGCATCAATTAATTGTAAAGATTGTTAAAGATGAGCTTGTAGAGCTTATGGGAAACAAGAAAAGCGATTTAATTATGTCTCCTTCACCACCAACTGTAATATTAGTTGCTGGTCTGCAAGGTTCTGGTAAAACAACATTTTGTGGTAAGTTAGCTAGGAATTTAAGAAAAAAAGGGCGTCAACCTTTACTTGTAGCTTGTGATGTATATCGTCCTGCTGCCGTTGAGCAATTAAAAACAGTTGGTAAGACTGTAAAAGTTCCAGTTTTTACCGAAATAAACGAAAATCCAGTAGAAATCGCTGCTAATTCAATTGAATATGCAAAGAAGTTTGGAAGAGACATTATTATTGTGGATACCGCAGGTAGAACTACTGTAGACCAAGCAATGATGAAAGAAGCAGTTGAAATTAGTAATACTATAAAACCAACTGAAACTTTATTTGTTTGCGATGCAATGATAGGTCAAGATGCTGTTACTACTGCTAAAGCTTTTCACGAAAAATTAGAATTGACTGGTGTTGTTCTTACAAAACTAGATGGTGATACAAGAGGTGGAGCCGCTTTATCTGTTTTATCGGTAGTAGGTAAGCCTGTTAAATTTGTTGGTACTGGAGAAAAGCCAGAAGATTTAGAACCATTCCACCCCGAAAGAATTGCCTCTCGGATATTGGGTATGGGTGATATTCTTACTTTAGTTGAAAGAGCTGAAGCCCAAATTGATAAAAACGAAGCTAAAATTTTAGAAGATAAGATCAGAAAAAATCAGTTTACATTCGATGATTTTTTAGATCAGTTAAAGACTATCAAAAAAATGGGTTCTTTAAAAGACCTTATTGGTATGATTCCAGGTATGGACAAAGCTTTAAAGAATGTAAATATTGATGATAAAGCGTTTAGCAAAGTAGAAGCTATTATTCTATCTATGACTAAAGGTGAAAGATTCAATCCAAAATTAATTAATGGTTCAAGAAGAAGAAGAATTGCAAATGGTAGTGGATCTGAAATCAAAGATGTAAACCGCCTGCTAAAGCAGTTTGAAGATATGAAGAAAATGATGAAAGGGCTAAATTCTGGTAAAAAATCTAGAATGATGCGTGGCTTAGGTCTCCCTAAAGGAATGGGCGGCTCTTAATTTAAAAAGAAAACTAAAATAATTTAAATATTTAGGTAATTTAATGGTAAAACTAAGACTAAGAAGAAAAGGTAGAATTCACCTTCCAGTTTACGATGTAGTAGCTGTAGACGAAAGAAAAAAAAGAGATGGTAAGTATATTGAGAGATTGGGATATTTTGATCCTAATCAGACTCCTTCTACTATAAAAATCAATCATGATAGAGCTATCTACTGGTTAAATAATGGTGCTCAACCAACTAAAACTGTAAGAAATTTATTGAGTTACGATGGTATTCTTCTAAGAAGAGCATTAGGTTTTAAAGAAAAATCTACTGAAGAAATCGATGAGCAAATTGCAAAACATAAAGAAGTAGTTAAAGCTAGATTTTTTAGAAGAAAAGAACACAGAATTGAAAAATCTAAGAAAGTAGATGAGCCAGTGGCAGAAGAGGAAACTGCACCTGCTGCTGAAGAAGCTGCAACACCAACAGAAGAAACTGCAGAAGCTTAAAATCAAATTTTAGATTTTTATAATTCTAGTAAAAGCATTTAAAAGTTCAATCGGAAACGATTGAACTTTTTTTATTTTCAAGTAGATTTATTTAAAGTATTTTACTTTCTATAAATTAATCATAAAAAAAGCTCCTATTAAAAATAGGAGCCTTTAAAATTTTTGCAATTTAATTATTTTGCAATAGCTTAATTTAAATCGAGAGGTTGAACAGAAATGCTAGTTTTCTTTCTACCTTTTTTATCAAATTTTACTACGCCGTCAATTAAAGAAAATATTGTATAATCTTTCCCAAGACCAACATTTTTACCTGGTTTGTAAACAGTACCAAGTTGACGCACTAAGATATTCCCAGCGTTAACAAATTGACCACCCATGATTTTAACTCCTCT
The DNA here is from genome assembly GCA_028376765.1 of Candidatus Kapaibacterium sp. Classification (GTDB taxonomy): domain Bacteria; phylum Bacteroidota; class Ignavibacteria; order Kapaibacteriales; family UBA2268; genus JAJRPT01. The sequence continues at coordinate 29,442 of JAONBD010000009.1, read as the reverse complement.
ACGCTGTGCGTTGGAGTCTCTACCATTTTTTATCGAACCTTGACCTTTCTTGTGTGCCATTTCAATTCCTTAATTTATAGATATACTTTTAATTTTAACAACAGAAAAATGTTGACGATGTCCATTTAACTTACGATATCCTTTTCTTCTCTTCTTATGGAAAATTAAGATTTTAGGATCACGTCCATGCTCTACAACTTCAACTTTTACGTTTCCATCAAGTGTTGGAGCACCAAGGGTAACTTCTTCACCATTTGTAGTCATAAATATTTTACTGAATTCAAGTTCTTGACCTGGTTCAGCATCCTGTAATGGAGCCTTTATAACGTCGCCTTCCGCTACATTATACTGCTGACCTGAAATTTCTACTACTGCTTTCATTATTGTTTTTAACATTTGATTTTATACAAGAAACAAAAATACAACACTTTTTTTAAATAACAAAACTTTAGAAAAAAATCTTTTTTACATTCCTTATATATTGTTCCGAAACCCTAAGATCTATACATAGTTTTTTGTTAGATAGCCCTTTATTTAAAGTAATATATCTTTTTACAAATGTATCTAATTTAGAATATTTTGGTATGTAAAAATTTGTACCCCCTAATTCTTCAATTAGCCTTTGAACATTATCTACCCCAATTACATCGCTCATAATTTGTAAGTCTGGAGTCAATTCTGAGTAAGTCGGTTTTAATTTCATAATAATCTACCACCATCCGAATTTTTCTCAAAAATGAAATTTTCGAGGTAATCATCAATTATAAATAGTATATCATCTATAATCAATGATGAATCGGTAATTCCTTTCTTCATTTTAAACCCTAGTTTATGAAATTGTCTTTTGACTTCATCTAGGTTTAAATCCTCCAATTCGCTATTAGTTTGATTGAAATTATTTACTTGATTCGCCATAACGCTAAGTCCTTTATTTGTAATTAATAATTATATTTCTTATATTAGCGGTACAAACAATGCACGCTATATTTACTACAAATTTACGCAATTATTACATATAATGCAAGCGGTAATTACATTCATGAATCAATTACAGAAATTATCTGGAAACAGATTAAAAAATATCAGAGAAATTTTCAACGAAGGAAGCAAACTTTCGGCAAATCAATTTGCCTTTTTACTTGATGAATCTGCAGATAGGATTAGAAATTGTGAATTGGGTAGAACTTCTATATCCATTGATATTCTAAAAAAATTATACGAAAGAGGAATTAACCCTTCTTATATTATCACTGGCGAAGGGGATATTTTTACAGATACTCCAACTGGTAAAGAACTCAGAAATAAGATTTTAGCTAAAGCAAATGTTATAGACCACAAGCTAATTGATAAAATTATTGAGTACAAAAAAGTATCAAATGGATAGTATAAAAATAAATTTTCATATTGTGAATTTGTTTCCTTATTTTGCGATTTAATATTTAACAATTAAAATTATTATAAAAAATGAGCAAACCATTTATACTTGTAGTTGATGATAATAAAATCACAACCAAACTTTTAAGAAGATATCTCGAAGGTAACGGCTACGAAGCTACTGAAGCTTATGATGGTATCGACTGTTTGGAAAAAGTTGCAGAAAGAAAGCCTCATGCAATTGTACTTGATGTAATGATGCCAAGAATGGATGGATACGAAACTGTAAAAAAACTGAAAGAAGATCCTGAAACTAAAAATATACCAGTTGTAATTGTTACTGCATTGAATGATGTTGCTAACCAATTAAAATCTATTGAAGCTGGGTCGGACGACTTTTTAAGCAAACCAATTGAAGAAAAATTATTAATTGCAAAAGTTCAGTTACTTTCTTCACTAAGATTATTTGAACAAAAAGCTGATAAGCTAGAAGACATTCTTAAAAATGTAATTTCTGAAACTTCTTATTCAAAATCTTACGAAGAGCTGACCCAATAATGAAAACTAAATTGTTTTTAAGTGCTTTATCACTTATCGTTTTGCTTTCATCTTGCAGCCAACTGAAACAATTAGCTAACTCTATTGCAAATCTCAAGAATCTGCAATTTAGTCTTGAAAGAATTGAAAGTTTGGATTTAGCTGGTGTTAATATTTCTAAAAATACATCATTGAATGATCTTTCTACATCAAGTATATTGAAGTTAACAGCAGCGGCAGCATCTAAAAATATGCCTATATCATTTAATCTACTAGTTAAAGCTGAAAATCCTAATAGCACTTCCACTGGCGGGAATAATTCTAGTATGGCAACCATTACAGATTTTCCATTTGATTTATTCATCGACAACACTAAAACAATTTCTGGAAATATTTCAAGCAATGTAAAAGTACCTGAAGCTGGAGTAACAGTCTTTCCAGTAAGTGTAGGGTTTGAGATGTTCGACATGTTTGGTTCGGGTGGTTATCAAAAAATGGCAAAATTAGCTATGAATTTAGCTGGATTCAAGACTGACCAAACAAAACTTAAAGTAATTGCAATTCCAAAAATCAGCACATCAATTGGTCCCTTAAACCCAGGGAAAATTACTATTCTAAATAAAAAGTTGAATTAATCACTTTGGAGATAAATCAAAAATAATGGACCCCGAAGGTTATTTATCTATATTTTTAATTGTAATAGGTTCGTTTTTATCGTTCCTAACTGCAACCCTCTCTTATGTCTCTCAGCAGAAAATAAAAGAAGCCATAAAGCATGGCGATGAAAACGCTACACTGCTAAATAAATTTAGAAACAGATACGAAGAAAGCCTTAACTCTCTATTGATCATAGAATTGCTTTTCTATCTAATGGGAGCAATATTCACAGTTCATGTATCAGATTTTCAAGGTAAAATTCTTGATATTGTATATATTCTTGTCTTAATAATATCACTTAGGATTGTCTTTTATTTCTTAGGTGTAAGGTTTGCAAATACATTAGCTTTAAAATGTGTTCCGATAATATCAATTTTGATTAGAGTCGGTTCATTTTTTCCATTTATCATTGAAAAGCTTAATACCATCTCTGGTGGGCAATACACCGAAGAAGAAACTAAAGATGAAATTAACGCAATAGTTGAAACTGCTCTCGAAGATGGAGCAATCGATAGAGATGAATATCGAATTTTAAAATCAATTATCAAGTTTTCTGATGTTAAAGTAGAAGATGTTATGACACCAAGAACTGTTGTTTTTTCTTGCAGAGCCGACCAAACAATTAACGAAACTATTAATATGCCCGAACTCAAAAATTACTCTCGTTTTCCAATTTGGGATGGAGATAATATTGATAAAGGTCTTAGAGGATATGTAATGACTAGAGAAGTATTATATGCTGCTTTAGTTGGAAAAGGCGACTCACAGCTAAAAGACCTTACTAAAGAAATTTATCTAATAGCAGAATCTAGTCCGCTCGATTTAACCCTAGAAAAATTCCTTACAAGACAACAACATATTATGGCAGTAGTTGATGATTACGGTGGATTTGAAGGTTTAATTACAATGGAAGATGTTCTAGAGACTATCATTGGTGTTGAAATAGTAGATGAAGCAGATCAAGAAATGGATTTAAGAGAACTTGCTAAAAGAAAAAGAGATAATCGAATTTCTCGCAAATAAATATTTTTTTTCTTGTATTTTTAAATCTTTCATTGTATTTTCGCACTCTAATTTTTTACGGAGTATAGCGCAGCCCGGTTAGCGCACCTGCTTTGGGAGCAGGGGGTCGCAGGTTCGAATCCTGCTACTCCGACTCTTTTTTTATCAAACAAACAGATAAATACTCCCCCCAACACATTATATATCATATCTAATTACTACTGATTGAACAAAAATCTAAGTTAAAATTAATTCCTAATTATTTTTATGGAAGTAATTTAGTTTAAATTCAATAATAATATTTTTAAATTGCATTTGGTAATTTTATCATAAAAAAATAGGTTTTCTAAAATGAATAGAATCCACAATTTTAGTGCTGGTCCTGCAATACTCCCAACAGAAGTTTTGGAAGCAACAAGCAAAGCTGTTGTCGAATATCAAAACTTTGGAATGAGTGTGATGGAAATGAGCCACCGCTCAAAACCAATTGTTGCAATATTTGATGAAGCTAGTTCTAACCTTTTAAAAATAATGAACCTAAGTTCTGACAACTATTCAGTACTTTTTCTTCAAGGTGGTGCATCTACACAATTTGCAATGGTCGCTCTTAATTTTCTTTCTAACAATGCAGATTATATCAATACTGGCTCTTGGGCTGATAAAGCAATCAAAGAAGCTAAGATGGTGGGAAATGTTAATGTTGCTGGTTCTAGCAAAGAATCTAATTTTAACTTTATACCAAAAGAATTAAAGTTATCAGATGATGCAGATTATCTTCATTTCACATCTAATAATACTATTTTCGGTACTAGATTTGATAATTTACCTGAGACTAAATCTCCATTAATCTGTGATATGAGTTCAGATTTCTTGAGCAGAGAGCTAGATTATTCTAAATTCGATTTGATATATGCAGGAGCTCAAAAAAATGTAGGTCCAGCTGGTGCAACTCTTGTTGTAGTTAAAAAATCATTTTTAGAAGAAAAAGGTAAATCTGGTTTGATGACAATGATGTCCTATAAAACTCATCATGATAAAGATTCAATGTTTAATACGCCTCCAGTATTACCTGTTTTCATAATGAACGAAACATTTAAATGGATACTTAATACTGGCTTAAAAAATATTGAAGAAACCAACATTAGAAAAGCAAACAAAATTTATAATTTGATTGATTCAAGTAATGGTTTTTATGTAGGAAGTGTTACTGATCCAATCGATAGATCTTTAATGAATGTTACTTTTAATTTGAAGAATGAAGAACTAAATGCTAAATTTATAAAGGAAGCAACCGCCAATAATTTAGATGGTTTAAAAGGTCATAGATCAGTTGGCGGAATTAGAGCTTCAATATATAATGCTTGCCCAGAAACTAGTGTTGACGCTCTTGTTAGCTTCATGACTAAATTTATGAAAGAAAACAATTAAATAACAATATTAAAAATATTACGTAAAATAGAATATTAATAATTTTATAAAATCGGAGAAAACAAATGAAAATAATTATATCGCTTATTATGATGATGATGGCATCAAGTGTCCCATCAAATGAGATTCTAGAAAAAACTGCACCTGAAACTTTCAAAGCAAAGTTTGTTACAACTAAAGGCGATTTTACTATCACAGCTCACAGAGAGTGGTCACCTTTAGGAGTAGATAGGCTTTATCAATTAATCGAATCAGGTTTTTACGACAATATTTGTGTATTTAGAGTAGTAGATGGTTTTGTTGCTCAATTTGGTATCCACGACAAACAAGAAGTAACAGAATTCTGGAAGAAAAATTCTATTGATGATGAGCCAGTAAAACACTCAAACAAAAGGGGTACCATCTCTTTTGCAAGAGCTGGAGCTAAAACAAGATCATCTCAATTATTTATTAATTTTAGCAACAACACTAACCTAGATAATTACAATGCTGGTGGTGTAGTTGGATACCCTCCTATTGCAGAAGTCACAGATGGTATGGATGTTGTAGATGATTTTTATAACAAATACGGTGAAAAACCTTCTGGTGCTCAAGGCGAGATTACAACAAAAGGTAATAGCTTCTTAAAAGAAAAGTTCCCTAAACTAGATTATATTTTGAGTGCTACAATTATAAAGTAATACTCTAAAAATTAATAATTAAATTTCAAAAGCCTCACTTAATGTGGGGCTTTTTTTGGAATAAATTTACATTAAACCTAAGTCTAAAAACATTTAAAACCTTTTTACCTTTTTTATCAGAATTTGTGAAAAACTAATGGAAGAAAAGTCTCCTTAATTAGCTATTTTTGTAAGGTTAAGTTAAATAGAATAATAAAAATATATGGCATTATTAGGTAAAGAACAGATAATTCAGACATTACTTGAAGATGAGATGCAAAATTCCTACTTGGATTATTCCATGTCGGTAATTGTATCAAGAGCACTTCCAGATGTAAGAGATGGACTAAAGCCTGTTCACAGAAGAATTTTATACGCAGCACAAGAGCTAGGTTTAGCACCAAACAGGCCTCACAAAAAATCAGCAAGATTAGTTGGAGAGGTATTAGGGAAGTATCACCCACACGGTGATTCATCTGTATATGATGCGATGGTAAGGCTTGCTCAAAGTTGGAATGTTAGATACCCACTATTCGATGGTCAGGGTAATTATGGGTCTGTTGATAACGACCCTCCAGCTGCGATGCGTTATACAGAAACAAGACTTTCGCATGTAGCGACATCATTGCTTGAAGATTTACAGAAAAATACGGTTGATTTTAGACCTAACTTTGATGACTCACTTGAAGAGCCAATAGTATTACCATCGAATCTACCAACATTACTGGTTAATGGTTCAAGCGGTATTGCAGTTGGTATGGCTACCAATATGCCTCCACATAATCTACGTGAAGTGGTCAAAGGAATAATAGCATTAATTGATAACCCTGAGCTAACTATTGAAGAGCTAATGCAGTACGTGCCAGCTCCAGATTTCCCAACAGGTGGTATAATCTATGGTTACCAAGGTGTTAAAGATGCTTACTTAACTGGTCGTGGGAAAATTATAGTAAGAGCAAGAGCTGCTATTGAAGAAGTAGGGAATAAAGAAAGAATTGTTATTGACGATTTGCCTTATCAAGTAAATAAGGCTGGTCTAATTGAAAAAATTGCTGATTTGTCTAAAAATAAAGCAATTGAAGGAATTAGCTATGTTGGTGATGAATCTGGTAGAGATGGTCAAAGAATTGTAATCGATTTGAAACGAGATGCTGTACCAATGGTTGTCCTTAATAACCTGTACAAGCAAACCCAAATGCAAGTTACTTTTGGAGTCATTAATCTGGCCTTAGTAAATGGTAGACCTAAAGAGCTAACTCTTAAAGAACTAATGTATCATTTCATTGAACACCGAAATGATGTAGTAATCAGAAGAACCAAATTTGATTTGGAAGCAGCTGAAAAAAGGGCTCACATATTAGAAGGTTTTTTAATTGCTTTAAACAATATAGATGAAGTAATAAAAATAATTAGAGGTTCAAAAGATGGACCTGAAGCTTCGTTAAAACTTCAAGATAGATTTGAATTGTCTGAAATTCAGGCAAAAGCTATCCTTGATATGAGACTTCAGAGACTTACTGGACTTGAACGAGATAAAATTGAAAAAGAATATAACGAACTTTTAGAGACTATTAAAGAATTGAAAGCAATTTTAGCAAGTAAGGAATTACAACTAAATATCATTTCTGATGAACTTCAACAAGTTGCCGAAAAATATGGTGATGAAAGAAGAACTGAAATTATTCACGATTCTAGAGAGTTTTCTATTGAAGATATGATTGCAAACGAAGATGTGATTGTATCAATTACCAAGCAAGGTTTTATTAAAAGAACTAAGCTATCAAATTATAGAAGACAAAATAAAGGCGGTCGTGGATCGAGCGGTGCCAAAACTCATGATGATGATTTTATTGAGCATGTATTCCAAGCACCAACACACCATAATTTGTTATTCTTTACTGGTAAAGGTAGAGTTTTTAAAGTAAAAGTTTACGACCTACCAGAAGGAAGTAGAAATTCTAAAGGTAGATCTTTAGCTAATGTTATAATGAAGGACAAAGATGAAGTTGTAACTGCTTACCAAGCTGTTGACGATTTCAGCGATGATAAGTATGTTGTGATGTGTACTCAGAATGGTACAATCAAGAAAACTCAACTTTCTGCTTTTTCCAACGTTAGACAAAATGGTATCATTGCAATAAACTTAAATGATGATGACCAAATGATAGAAGCAGAAATCACCGATGGCTCTGCCGATATCTTATTGGGTACGGAAAATGGTATCGCATGTAGGTTCAGAGAATCTGATGTTAGATCAATGGGTAGAACTGCTGCAGGCGTAAGAGGTATCTCACTTGGCAAAGGTGATATTGTTAAATCCATGGTAGTAATTAAAAGACCAGATACACAAATATTAGTTGTTGGTGAAAATGGCTATGGTAAAAGAACAAATTACGAAGACTTTAGGCTAACAAAACGTGGTGCTAAGGGTGTAATTGCAATGAACATTACTGATAAAACTGGTAAAGTAGTTGGTTTATTAAGTGCTTTTGATACGCAAGACTTAGTAGTAATGACTACAAATGGAATTATTATAAGACAAACAATGTCTGCTATTAGAACAATTGGTAGAAACACTCAAGGTGTTCGCTTAATAAAACTTGGTTCTAGCGATAGTATTGCAGATATTGCCTCTGTTACTAGTGAACCTAATGAAGACGATGATAATGATGACAACCAAAATGAAATTGGAAATGAAGGATTACAAGAAACTCTTCTATAATGAATAAGTTTTTTAAGATACTATTAGCTGCTCATTTACCTATACTTATGAGCAGCTTTTTTTATTTATGTGATGCACAACCAATGCAAAGCTTAGATTCTACTTCCATTGAACCTGAAAATAATATAGAATCGGCTGAGTTGTTCCCGCTTCTAAAATCTCATGGATCTATTTTTAATACTCGCAATGAATCTTATAATATTCATAAATCAGAAATTGAAAAGCTTAACTATATTTCAGTTCTAGAAGTAATAAATCAAAAAACTACAAGCCAACCATTCTTTTCAAATGCCTTTGGAAAAAGAGACAAACTAGGGTTAAATGGTTATTATCATAATGCTACTAGCATTAATGGCGTTCAGCAATTTGGTGCTGGTAATTCTGCCTTTAGCTTCTGGACTAGATCTGCTGATGCTAATGAAAATATAGAAATTTTTGAAGGTGCAGAAGCAATCCCTTTTGCTAATAATACTGGCGGAACTTTAATTAATTTTCAAGAAATTGCTTACAATACATCAACCCCTTTTATAAGGCTTTGGGGTTCTGATGTTAATGATGATTTATTATCCTTTGATGGTACTTGGTCTCAGAACTTCGCTCCAAATTGGAATTTCTATGGAGGATATAGATCTTTGGCTGGTAATTCAAGATATGATAATACAGATGTGAGATCTAGAAATCTAAGAATAGGTTTTAGAAAAACAATAGATTCTAACTCTCAAATTAGTTTTAGTTATTTACACTCTAATAATTTGGTTGGATCTAATTCTGGGATTGACCCCCTAAACTCCTTAGATATAAATGGTGATTTTACCGATTCGCCAGTTAATTCAATTGTCAATTTTGAAAGTTTGAACAGAAGAAATAAGTCACATGATTTTATAGCAAACTACACCCATTTTTCCGATTCTACAAAAAAGCAAGCTCTAAGTGTTAGTGCTTACAGCAATTATACGATAAATCATGAAGATTTTGGAAATCTATTTTTTAATGTTGGATCAGGAATAGAAACATATTCAAACTACAAATTGGGAAGTAATATTTCTTTTGAAAAACACATAAATAATATATTTCTAAAAACAAATGCAAGTATTGATTTTATTGGTTTTGAAAACAACTATTCGTTTAATAAAATTAGCTATCTAAACAATTCTATAGGCGTTTATTCTGCTTTATTAAATTATAACTTCAAACCATATTTTTCATTTAAATATTCAAATTATATTTCAAATAATCTTCTTGATTTTGGTGGTGGAATTGAATTTAAGATAAAAGGATTACCTTTCAAATTAGATTATTCATTAAATAATGTTGCTCCAAATTTATATCAGAATACAGCAGAAGTTGAAAAACATAGCCTTATCCTATTAAAAACTGAATTTAATATTAGCAACGCAAAACTTGAAATTAATCTTTGGAATAGAATAATTACAGATCAGATAATTTACGGTATAATAAATACTAGTGATAAACTAGCAGGTTTCAAATATTTACAAAATCAAAACCTAACTATAAGTGGAGCTTCGGTTAATTTACAATTTAAAGCTTCTGAAAATTTAATATTCAATACTGACAACATTTATGTTGACTTAACTTTGATTACAAATCCTGCTGTCCAAGGCAGATCTCCTTTTCCTATGATTTATTCTGAAATTGAGACCTATATAAATATTCCACGTGGTAAAAGTGAAGCTAATATTGGTTTCAATTGGAAATTAGCTAGTAGGATGAATGGATATGGTTATAATGATTTTTATGATTCATACTATGTAAATCCTTATCAATCTATAGAACCTATGTTTGATAATATTGAAATATTTGCACGATTTAGACTAAACCACGCTTGGTTAAAAGTATCGTTCTGCAATCCATTAGGAACTGATATTTATTACCTAGCTCACCATAGAGCATTTAATCAATTCTTTAAGATGAGTTTTAATTGGACAATTAGATAATTATTATTAGTTTGCTTTTTTTCAATAATATGGTAATATATGAAAATTGCATACTATCTATTTATTTTAAGTTTGATTTTCATATCAAGCTGTATTAAGCTAGACGACCCAATGGCTCCCTCTTGGGATACCAAATTAAATATCCCGATTAAAGACACAATTTACTTTCTTGAAGATCAAATAAAAACAGATCAATATATCAAGGTAGATTCAAGCTCTAACACACTAATATACAAGGTTAGTTCTGATGTTTACCGAGAAGTTTTTTCAGTTAATGAATACGTAAAAGGTCAGATTGATGGTAATTATTCAGGATACGATGTCCCATTTGTAACTGGTAAAGATCAACTTGGGATTGAATTTTCATCTGGAGCAAAGATAGATTCTGCTTGGATAAAATCTGGACAAATCACAATTAACATCATCAATAATACTCCAAATATAGCAGATAACGTTATTATTACTGCAATTGGTATTTTAGATGAAAATGGCGATCCAATCCAATTATCTACAAATATTGATGCAAACTCCACAAAGTCTCTTGAAAGAGATTTGGCAAACTACACCTACACATCAAGATTCCAAGAGAACTCTAATGAACTAGTGCTAGATGTAGAACTAACTACTCAGGCTACTTCAGCGGAACAAATGCAAATAGAGATAATTATTACAAACTCTGATTTTTATTATATAGATGGTACTTTAGTTGAAACTGAAATTAAATCTATCAGGGAAACTATATCATTACCAATAACTTCTGATGTTGAAGATTTTAGAAATAAAATAACTTTCACAGATGCTAAAATGGATATAAAAGCTATATATCAATCAGATGAAACACCACTTTTCCCCGCTCTTTTTAAAGATATTACACTTTCTGCAAGTACTTTAGATGGTGATTTTGAGGAATTAAAAAAGATTGATGGTTCTAAACTTGATGACCAACTTGTAGAAGATGGATCATTTATTAAGCAATACAACACTACAGAACATACATTGTCTGATTTATTCAGTATAGTTCCTGATAGTGTGATTCTAGAATCAGTTATAATAATGAACCCTTCTATTGCCGCAAGTAACAGAGGCATTGCAAGAGATACAGATTCAATAATTGTTGAATATTTAATTGAAGCTAAAGCAGAAATGGTGATAGATACAGTAGTTATTAATACAGAAGAAGAGTTTGATATTGGTGATGAAGATATTAGTGATATTGAATTAGCTCGATTAAGATACCAGTTAAAAAGTGAACTCCCAGCTGAAGTAGATATTAATTTTAGCTTCCTTGATGTCAATAAAGATACATTATTTACTAAAACAAAAAAGCTTCAGGGGTCAAATGTAACAAGCGATAACTATACGGTAGAACCTATTGATATAGATGACGAAATTGTTTTTAATGAAAATGAAATTGATTTACTGAACCAAGCAGAATTTGTAGATCTAAATATTTTCATTTATACAAATCAAGAAAACTTTACAGCTTGGTTTGGACCAAAACTTTCGATAGACATACTCAGCTGGGCAGAAATAGATTTTTTCATAGATAATAATAATGAATAGGAATTTGAAAATGAAAAATTTATTAATAATAGCTATACTTTTGTTTGCTTCTGAACTTTTTGCAGGTTTTGGCTCTTTTGGTTTGACTAGCTCACGATATGTATCTCAATCAGGGGTAGGAGTTGCAAATCCAGATAGAATATATTCAGTTGGATTAAATCCAGCTGGAACAATGATGATAGGAGATTCTTCTTATTTACAATTTAATGTTGCTTTCCCTAATGTAAGTTTAGGGTTTAATAATTCTTCGTTTGAAGGTGGAGATATTGAAAAATACTTTAATGCTGAAAATGGAAGCTCAAAAATACTTAGCGTGCAAGATGAAGATGATTTTTTAAATTTAATTGATGGAAATGCAGAATCATTTATTCAACTTAGATTGAATTTATTTAGAGCTGGTATAATGATAAGCCCCAAAATAGGAGCATTTACAGTTTCTATCGATGATAATGTAGCAGTAAAATCTACTTTACCTAAGGAATTAATGGAGCTTGCTTTTCGAGGAAATACAATTGGACGAGAGTACAACTTCTCAAATTTTGAATATCAAGCTTCTGTTCTACGCTCATATTCACTTAACTATGCAAGACCAATCATTTCTGATAGCAAAGGATTCATTAAAAATTTAAATATTGGTGTAGGTGTTAAATTTGTGCAATCTTTTGGATATGCTGATTTTAATACTGATTACGCATCTTTATTTACTGATTCTTCTGCTAAATTGGGATTGAACTTTTCAGGTCAAGGCAGGAGTGCCGCAGGCGATGAATTATTTAACGAGTTTAACGATAATGAAGGAGATGGATTTTCCTCACCTTTTCCATCAGCAGGTGGAAGCGGAATTGGTTTTGATATTGGTGGTATAGCTCAGCTTAGAAATGGATTGCAGCTTGGGCTTTCAATAACAGATATTGGGACAATTAAATTTGATCAGAACGTAGATATTAGCAACCACTCACTTGTTACCCTAGTAGAGGATTTAACTGAAAAAGAAATTGATTCAATTGCAGATGGCACAAACAAAATCACTGCAATGGCAAATGAATTTGACATTGACTTACCAACAGCTTTAAGGTTTGGAATTACAGTTCCAGTTCAAAAATTCATCCCTATGTTGGGTATTTTAAATGCTTCAGTTGATGTATCTCAAGGGTTTAATGACAACTTCGCAAATAGTACTAACACTAGATTTGCTATTGGTGCTGAGTGGCTTCCATTTCAATCTCTTCCATCGCTAATGGCAGGTGTTGGAAATGATAGATTTAACAATACTCGATTTAGTCTAGGATTAGGTTATTCTATTAAAATATTTGATGTATACATAGGCTCAAGGGATTTTCTTGCTACAATTTCGGGTGGTAAAAGAGCGTCTGTAAGCTTAAATATAAGATGGAAAATTTGGTAAATTATTGAAAGATTTAAATATTAATATCGATCACGTAGCTACTTTACGAAATGCTAGAGGTGAAGATGAACCTTCACCTATCTTAGCAGCCCAATTAGCAGAAAAAGCTGGTGCAACTGGTATTGTTTGTCACCTTAGAGAAGATAGAAGACATATTAAAGATGCTGATGTTTATAACCTAAAAAAAGTTGTAAAAGGACAATTCGATTTAGAGATGGCACTCGCTGATGATATAGTTAGTCTTGCACTTGATATTAAACCAGATTTGATAACACTTGTACCCGAAAAAAGAGAAGAATTGACTACAGAAGGTGGACTTAATATTTCTAAATATTATTCTGAAATTGGAGATGTTGTTTCTAGAATGCAAAGAAAGGGTATTAAAGTTAGTCTTTTCATCGAACCTGATTTGGAGTCTGTAAAAACGTCTAAAAAGTTAGGTGCAGACCTTGTAGAACTTCACACTGGTAAATATGCTAACTTATTTTCTACCAATCAAAAAAATGATTTATTAAATGATATCCGACAGGCTGCAATCCTTGCTAAAGATTTAGGTCTAAAGGTAGCAGCAGGACACGGTTTAAACTATCATAACACTCAAGAGATTGCAGAAATAAATGAAATTGATGAACTTAGTATTGGACATTCTCTTATATCCTATTCTATTTTTCATGGAATATCAAAAGCTACAAAAGATATGATTCAACTAATAAAAAAGAGCACCAATTTATGAGTGAAGCAGTAAGAGATATGTTCACTAATCTTGCTAACAACTATGATTTAACAAATGATATTTTTTCATTTGGTATGCATAGATCTTGGAAAACTAAAGCTATCAAATACGCCGAAATTAAAGAGAATGAACGAGTACTCGATATAGCAACAGGCACAGGCGATCTTGCTATAGAAATTTCTAAATCACACCCCAAATCTGAAGTAATTGGTCTTGATTTTTCTAGCGGAATGCTTGATGTTGCCAGAAAAAGAACCGATAATTCTATTGAATTTATTGAGGGAGATGCTTTAGATTTACCTTTTGATGATAACTCAATCAATAAGTGCTTTATTTCTTATGGAATTAGAAATGTTGATTCTACCGAAAAATGCTTAAAGGAAATTTATAGAATATTAAAACCAAATGGTAAAATTGTTATTCTAGAAACTGGAACCCCAACTGGGATAGTTTATTTCTTTTACAGACTATATACAAGGTTCGGTTTGCCTCTTTTGGGTAAGTTCCTTACTAAAGATAAGGCTTCGTATAAATATCTTGCCGAAACTGCCAATAATTACCCTTTCGGTAAAAAGTTTGTTGATATATTTAAAAACTCTGCAAATTTCCAAAAGGTAGAAAGTAAAAGGCTCTTTTTTGGTTCATCATATATTTATATCGGTACAAAATAGCTTGAAGTATTTCAAAATAATTTTTAGCAGAAAACAGCTACTAATATTACCTTCAATATTAGTAGCTTTTATTTTTAATTTTAATATTTCTCAATATCAAAATATTAGTTTGTTTTTTGTTTTTTTAGTAAGTGCTTTTTCAATTCTTAGTGTATCGCTCCTTCTACAAAAAATTAATAATATTCAGAGATTTGGTGCATTAAAACAAATGCTACACAATTCTAACATTGAATCGAATGACGAAGATTTTGACATTCTCCCCCTTGTAATATTTCTTACTATATTTTTATTTTTAGGTTTATCTACAGGCTTTTATCTTGCTGTAAAATCAGATATTTATTTATTTGTTATTGGTATTACTAGTGTTGTTTTTAGTTTTCTTGCATTTTTAAAATTTACAAGATTATATTATAAGATATTTGGATCTGTTTATGTAGGTCTTTTTCTTGGGACTGGATTATTTATTGCCGCTATTAGTTTAGGGAAAATACCTATTGATACAAATGTAATATTTAGTTCGATTAGCCTTGGTATATTAGCGTTTTTGCCACCTGCAATCGAGGATTTACAAAAAATCAATACTGATTTTAAAGATGATAAAACTACCTTAGCAAATACATTGGGTTTTATTAATTTCAGAATAATATTAATATCATTATTTATTATTCTTTATATTATTCAAATTATCTTAGTTGTTAGCTCATTAAATGTTTGGTATTTTATTCCACTTTTTAGTGGTACTCTCGCTGCCCATATTATTCTAAAATTATTTTCTAAATATGGATCTGAGCTAGAAAAAGTAGTAAATCTATCTATTGGATTTGCATTTTTTCATGCTTTATTAGTTTGTATCTCTTTAGTTAATAAATAATTAGTTTTTCAATTATTTTACCATTAACCGATACAAAATAAACGCCAGGTGAAAAGCTTCGTATATTTAATTTCTCATCGAGTTGGAATTGAAATTCTTTTCTGAAAAGTTCTTGACCTAAATTATTTATTAATCGAAAGCTATTATCCATAGTTATTGATTCAACATTAATATGCACCATACCGCTTGCTGGGTTTGGAAATATTTTTGAATCAAATTCATAATTCACACTTGTAGTATCATTAACACAAAACTCGTCAGATAGGTTCGTGCATTTATCTAAATTTTCAATAGAAACTTGGTAACACCCAAAACCTAGGGGCTCCAAAAATCTTGTGTTATTTCCATTTATTAAAACATTATCTTTATACCAATAGTAATTAGATGCAAATGAAATACAAACAAGTTGATTGCTAGTATTAGATTTTATTATTGTTGGTTTTCTTGGTCTTTCTCTAAATTCTATAAATACTTGATTGGAATTATAAATTGAACCATCTGGATTTCTTGCCGTAAATGAATAATTACCACTTACAAAAACTGTATCATATCTACCACCAACTCCATCTTGCCAAATAACATTTGTAAATGTTGGACCTGAATCAAGTAAAATTGTATCTCCTTCGCAAAAGACAAGAGGACCAAATGGATAAACTTCCCACCTTAAAGGCTCAGAAAAATTTGTAAACAACGTTGCTGTGTCTTTACATCCAAAATCGTTTGTTTCAATTAATCTTAAAGATCCAAATTCAGCATTTTGCCACGTTACAAAAACATTATTAGTACCCTGTCCACTATTAATTGTACCATTATTAATTATCCATTGATATATTGACCCACTATTTAAGTCTGTTGAATACAGATATTCGCTAGTATTATCCACATCAATTTCACCATTTATTGATGTTTCAAATTTTGGCAGGACAGCTACTAAAACCTGTGCAACAAATTTTTCTCCAAAAGTATTAGAGACAACACAAGTGTATAATGTTGAAATTTCTGGAGATGCAATTGGAAATTCCTTGTTTGGGTCATCAAGGGATTCTTCCGGCGACCAATTATAAAATAATGTTGTAGTTGTAGAAGTTATATCAGAACTTAGTGTTGATGAAGAGCCACTACATACATAAATATCTGCATCAATAAAATCATCAAGGAAGAAATCCGCAAAATGAGCGTCCGCCTTTGAGCTATCCTGATAAGCTACTTGTATTGCATCTAGTGTTGTTTCTAAAAATGTTGATGATGTATTTCCAGTAAATACTATCCTATTTTCAGATCTTACTTGCAAAGCCTTCGCTAGATCTGATCTATCCGCTCCATAATATGTCGAATAGTCCAATTCTTCGCCATTATTATTAAATTTAGCAATAAATATATCTGAATATTTAACAGAATCATTTAGCTCTTTGTCGTAAGCAAACTCTGTAATTGGAAAATTCTGTGAACTTGTTGTCCCTACTAGATACATATTTTGAAATCCATCTAGTCCAATATCAAATGCTCTATCGGTAGACTCGCCACCAAGATAAGTTGAAAACAGCATCTCACTTCCATCAGGATTAAATTTGGAAACAAATGCGTCGGATGTAAACACTTGATCATTCCCCCTATTTATTTCACGAAATGGTGCTAGTTCCGTGGTAGGTAAGTTTGATGAGCGAGTCTCCCCTGCAATATATATATTGTTATCTGCATCTAATCGCATACCATAGGCAATATCACCATTATTTCCACCAAAAACAGATGACAATATTATCTCAGTACCGTCATTACTAATCTTCGTAAAAAATGCATCTGAATGTTGGGGAGAATTATTATTGTCATTATACTCTCTAAAAAGCACTCCATCAGTAGTTATAAAATTTTCAGATCGAGTTAAACCAGCAACATAAATAGTACTATCAGTCCCTATAGCTAGGTCTTGGGGGAAGTCATCTCCTAGTCCACCTAAAAACCCAGACCATAATATTTGATCAAAATCTTTCGATATTTTAGTTACAAAACCATCTATTTTTCCAAGATAAATTTCATTAAAAGCATCACTTGTTGATGGGAAAGCTGCAGAATCTGGAGCTTGTGTTGTGTATCCAGTAACGACAACTGTAGTATCTGCCATCACTTTTATTGAAAGTCCAAAATCGTCCCTATTACTACCTAGAAAAGTAGAGTTTAATAAATCTCTTCCATCTTTACTCAGCTTGATTACAAAAGCATCATAAAGTCCATTATGTGTTACATCAAATGAATTGGGCGTTGTTGGGAAATTATTAGAATTGTAAGTATAACCAGTAATATAAATATTACCTGCTCCATCAACATCTACTCCCCTACCAAAATCTTCCATTTCTGAACCAATATATGTGGTAAATATATGGTTGTAATTTAAATCAACTTTTGTGACAAAAATATCAGATTTTATTCCGTTACCAACTGATATTTCACGCTGATAAGTTCCTAAAGTAGTAGGGAAATTATTTGAAGCTGTTTCTCCAACAATTATTATTGAACCTTCCGAATCAACTACAATATCCTCTCCAGAATCAATTTGCAATCCACCAATATAGCTGGAGTACAACAATGGATCAATTACCAAGGGTTGAGTCGGGTCATATTCACCAATTAAAAATTTGATTTTATTATCATTTACAGCAAATTCTGAATATTTTCTGTTCTCTTTAGAATTTTGATAAGTATATAAAGAATCCAACCCCCATATTTTAGAAATTGCTTGAAAGTTTTTGATTGACTCAAGTTTTTCGGAACTCTCCAGCTCTATTTGATCTGGATTTGCACCTGGGCTTACTATAAAATCAAATCTTAACCTGCTACCTTTAAAATAAAATCTAATATCTATTCCTTCATAAATATTAGTAGATAGAATTTCTGAATAAGCAAAGTGTGTTTGTCTTTCAGAAATAAAGTTTACCTTTAAATCTTTCTTTTTGTTAAAATTAACAAGTGACTTAGAATTATTAAAAAATAATGATGATGCATTTGATTTAATCAATTTTGTTGTATCACTAGATAATTCTGTTGTAAATTGATTAACTACAATTGAATTGGTACATACAAAGTAATCTACATTTGTATTATTTGAATAAAATAATACAGAATCGGGATAAGCCCCTCTATTCTCAAAAAAGTGAGAAGAATATATTTCTGTAGCAAGAAGTAATATTAATAGTATGTATTTAATGTTTTTTCATTCCTTTTAAATAAAAACCCTTCAATGCAGAGTTACACTAAAGGGTTATCGGTATAAATACTTAAAAATTGAGTAATTAATTAACAGAGTAACTTTCTAAGTTTCCATCTATAAATTGCTGAATGCTTTCTTCAAAATTCTTATTTTTTGTTCTTATAGGTTTCATTTTAAATTGAAGGACACTATCCCAAGCATTTTCACACATTTTTCTAGCTACAACGACATCGCAATCAGCAATAGTTTTTGCCATTTTCATGTGTTTCTGTTTTGCAGGATCCATAACACTTAGGCTAATTTTACCAATACCTAATCCCATATTTTTACCAACTAGAGTATTAAGCTCATCATCAACTGTATCTTTATATACTTCCCTAATTTCAGTATCCACTATCTTATTATCTTCTAAAGTATAAATATTAAAGTACTTTGAAGATCCAAAAGCTCCAACTATATTTTTGGAATCGTTGCTAACAAAAGCTACTTTTAATTTTTTTTGCATATTTTCCTACTTAAGTTTTTAACTAAGACGATTTATATTGTCAATTAATTTAGCAATTAGAATTTGAATATCCAAGATTATATGAAACTTGCCCTTGAACAAGCAAGTATTGCAGCCAATAACAATGAAGTTCCAGTTGGTTGTGTTATTACATCAAAAAAAAAGATAATTGCAAAAGCTTACAATCAAATTGAAAAAAGAAAGGACCCAACCGCACATGCCGAAATACTTGCAATTAGAGAGGCATCTAATAAATTAAATTCTAAATTTTTATTAGATTGCGAAGCCTTTGTTACATTAGAGCCATGTTCTATGTGTTCGGGAGGGCTAGTATTATCGAAAATTGGAAGAGTCTATTTCGGGGCATACGATACAAAGACAGGTGCTGCAGGTAGTAAATTTCAAATTTTAAACTCAAGAAATCTAAATCATAAAATAGAGGTTTATGGTGGTATATTAGAACTTGAGTGCTCAGAATTATTAAAAAAGTTTTTTAATGCAAAAAGGTAAATTATATATTATCCCAACTCCAATTGGAAATTTAAAAGATATAAGCGAAAGAGCTAAATTTCTTTTAGAAGATGTTGATATTATTGCTTGTGAAGATTCGAGAAAAGCAGGCTTATTGTTCGAAAGACTATCGCTAACAAAAAAAAGATTTTTATCCTATCACGATCATAACGAAATTGAATCTGCAAAGGGCATTGTAAAATTAATACTTGAAGGTAATAACATCGGATTGATTTCAGATGCTGGTTATCCATGTATATCAGACCCAGGGTATCGTTTGGTTAACGAATCTATTAATAATAAAATAGAAATTATAGCTCTGCCAGGAACTAGTTCAATTTTACCAGCTTTAGTCTGCTCTGGTTTTGAAACTAATAACTTTACCTTTTTAGGTTTTCCGCCTGCTAAAAAAGGGAGGCAAACATTTATTAATGATGTACTTAACAGGAAAGAAACAGTAGTTATTTTTGAAAGTGTTCATAAGATTGAAAAACTGCTCGACCAAATAAACAACATAGATTCAAATAGAAAAATAAGTATTTCCCGAGAAATTTCTAAAGTTCACGAAGAAGTAATTAGAGGTAATGCAATAGATTGCTTAAATTATCTTCAAAATAACACCATAAAAGGTGAATTTGTAATTGTAATTGAGAGAATAAAAAATGTTCATTAGCTTTGAAGGTATAGACGGAGCAGGTAAAACTACTCAAATAGAACTTCTTAAAAATTATTTATTTAAAATGGGTGTCGAGTTTATTTCTATCAGAGAGCCTGGTGGAACTCTCCTGGCAGAGAAGATTAGAACAATATTGCTGGATCCTGAAATCAGTATGCCAGATAGAGCTGAATTACTCCTTTTTGAAGCGGCAAGAGCAGATTTGATTGATAAAGTTATTAAACCAAATTTAGAAAAGGGAAAGATTGTAATCTGCGATAGATTTTATGATTCAACAACAGCGTACCAATCTTACGGTAGGGGCATAGATTTTGAGAAAACATTGGATTTACACGAATTTACAGTTAATAACATTCACCCAGATAAAACAATTTTTCTTAATATTAGTTTAGAAGAATCAGCTCGTAGGATAAGGTCCAAAAGAAAAGACAGGATGGAACAATCTGGTGATGAGTTTTTTAAAAAGGTATATAATGGATTCCAAGAATTAGTAAAAAAATATCCTAATAGAATAAAAATGATAAACGCTAATGATAGCATCAAAAACATACACGAAAATATTTTAAATGAGTTAAAACTGTGAAAAGATTACTAATTATATCAATTCTGATTAATCTTGTTGCTTGTGATTTTTTTTCAACAAGATCTCCAGAAGATCCAGAAACAGGTAGGTCTAATTTTAGTACGCCTGACTCCCCTGATATAGTGCTATCAAACCTGCAAAGTTCATTTACTAATAAAAATATTGTTAATTTTCTAAGGTGCTTTCAAGATGCAAATTTTGAATCGGTACTGGAATTTACACCAAGCCAATCAGCACTGGTAAACAACGCTTTTTTCTTTGATAATTGGGAATTGAAAAATGAAGAAATTATTATGAATAATCTTTTTAATTCTTTAGATCCAAATGCCATACCCTTTCTATCGTTTATAAATATTGAGCAACAGCAAAACCCTTTAAAATCAATAGTTCAGGCAGATTATTATATATTGGTTAACCATGGCAAGGATTTTGAAAAAGAATACACTGGTACTGTTCAGTTTAATATTATATCCGAAACTAACGACTATTGGTATATAAGCAAATGGATTGATTTTAATTCCAGTAGCTCAACCATCACAGAATCATGGAGCAATTTAAAGTTTAATTTTGGTAGATAGTAAAAAAATATATTTATTGATAGCTTGCATTCTTATTTTGAGTGCTTGCAATCCATTTGCACCATCAAAAGATAACAACTTAGTTGGTGATACTTTTTTAGCAGATCAAACAAATCCAGAAGGTGTTTTTGAAAATTGGAGTTTAGCTTATAATTACAGAGACACCCTAATCTATGCTAGAGTATTATCTGACGATTTTACTTTTTATTATAGAAATTTTGATTTAGGAATTGATCAATCTTGGGATAGAGAGACCGATATAAGAAAAACACATGGGCTTTTTGAAACAAGCCAATATATTGACCTAGTTTGGAATGAATATTTACTATCCGAGGGAGACTCACTTAATTGGAATGCATCAAGGCAATTTTATCTCCAGATTACTTTTTCAGATAATGATATTGTTACTCTTTCTGGCCGTGCTAATGTAAAACTTGTTAGAAAAAACGAACTAGAGAATTGGAAAATACTAGAATGGTCGGACGAAACTAATTTTTAAATATGAATTTAAAAAAGAAAATTGGACATATAATTTTTACTCACGAGAGTGGTACAGCAAAATGGTTTGATATTATATTAATAATTCTAATCGCACTATCTGTTTTGCTTGTAATGCTCGATAGTGTTATTTCTATCCATAATAAATATGAAACCATAATTTCAGTCTCTGAATGGATATTCACGGTAGCATTTACAATAGAATACATTTTAAGAATCTATACAGTAGAAGACAAAAAGAAATATTTATTTTCATTTTTTGGGCTAATTGATTTTTTTTCAATAATACCAACTTATATCTCCTACTTTTTACCAGGAACTCAATACTTACTAATTATTAGAATATTAAGAGTACTAAGGATTTTTAGAATACTTAAGCTGGGGCAATATATTGGTGAAGCTAAAGTAATAGTAGATGCTCTGATTGCTAGTCAAAAAAAGATTTTTGTTTTTATTATTGGAGTTGTAACAATAGCTATAATTGTTGGTTGTATGATGTATCTGGTAGAAGGTCCAGAAAATGGGTTTACTTCGATTCCAACTAGTATTTACTGGTCAATAGTTACATTAACAACAGTAGGCTATGGAGATATATCTCCCAGAACACCACTAGGACAATTCTTATCTTCAGTAATTATGATCTTAGGTTATGGGATAATTGCTGTTCCCACAGGTATTGTTACAGCTGGAATCGCAAAAGCTGTAAAAGACAAACAAATTGAGGACAGCCCCACTTGTAAGACCTGTGGCGAAGAACATAATACAATAGATGCTAATTATTGTAAAAGATGTGGCACAAAATTACTTAAGGACAATTAAGTTTTTAGAGTATCTTCTTCCATTAATAATTGCTGTTGCAGTAAACTGTCCAGATTTATTTAAAATAAAGTTACTAGTATATTTTCCTGGGTTCAACCTATCATTAATTAATTTTAAATTTGTTTTTCCATCAAGTGAATAAATAATTAATTCTACTTTTGACCTCTGTATTAAAGTGAATTCAATCACGCCAGTTCCATTACAAGGATTAGGAGATATTTTCAACCCATCTTCTTTGCCCCCAACAATATACTCTTTAACTGATGCTTGCCTAGGTATAAGTACATCTATTGGGTCAACCGCTTCTCCAAATAAATTATCAATTTCATCTTGTGTGGCTCCCAACCAATAGGCTAAAAAGTCGGCATATACTCTTCTGAAATCTTCTTCGGGTCTTGAACGAAGATTACTATTTTCTAAATCAGATAAATTTGGTGGATTCCCAAAACGACCGCCTCTTAAATTGTCGTTATGTCCAAAAACAAACATCATTGATCCTGCACCGTGGTCAGAACCTCGGCTACCATTATCATAAGCTCTCCTACCAAATTCAGAAATAGTGAGCCCAACAATTCGCTCTGCATGCCCTTGTGCAGACATATCTCTCATAAATTCGGATATCCCAGACGATAGAACGTTTAACAAATCTGGATGCTGACCATCAAGTGGATCGTCTGGGTTTCTTTGCTGAACGTGCGAATCAAAACTACTTAAACCTAGATAAAAGATTTTGGTTTTTAATCCACCAGAAATTAATTTAGAAATTTCGCTAAAACTTTGAGCAATTCTTCCATTTGAATATTCAATAGCATTAGTACCTTTATCATAGGCTTCACTAATTACCTTTGAATATTCTGCCGCCTGAGATGCAATAACATGTACGAAATTATATTCCTGCTCAAAAAAAGAATTCCCTTGAGCAAGGGGGAAAATTGGTTTAATATTCTGGCTCAACAATGATTGCTGACTTGGGTTTTGCAAGGTAATTCCCATGTGTCCAATATTACTTTTCATAAGTAATGGCATGGTTCCAGTTGTAGAAATTGCAATAGGATGTTCAGGAATTTCAAATGGGAAATTATCGAGTTTAGAAGAAAGGTATCTCCCAATCCAACCCTCCAATAGTTTCTCATTAGGGTCATTAGAAATTATACCAGAATGCCATATATCCCTAGATCTAAAGTGAGATAGATTAGGATTTTGGTAACCCACTCCCTCAACAATAGATAACTGGCCGCTATCTAACATGCCAATCATTCCATTATTATCAATATTAGAAACCAAAGCTGGGTGCAAATATAGATTAGAATCACCCCACTGGATTGCATCTTCCCCTCTGATTGCTATGTTTGGTCTCAAATTATAATATTCGCTGTCGTTTACAGGTATTACAGTATTTAGACCATCATTGCCACCAAACAACTCAACTATTATCATAATATTATCATCATCAGGTAATCCTAATTTCCCATTAGGTGCAAATTTAATTAGCTCTTTACCCTTGCTAATATATGGAGCAGCCATTAACGCAGAACCAGCAATCGCAGTATTTTTTAAAAACTTTCTTCTTTCCATTTTTTTTGCTCTTATGTTAATTGAAAATCAGGTGAAACAATTATTACACTAATAGCAGACTTTACTCTATCTAAAATCTCGGGGTCACTCGAATCAACCAAATTTTGCCAATTAGCTTTTGTCATATTTGAGTTCGATGTATTATTAAAGACTATTCCATCAACTACATAAGTCTCTCTTTCATCAATAAAGTTTATTGGAGTTAGATAATCGAACAAGTATCTAAAAAACAAATCAGGGTTTTCCCATTGCGGAACATCTTTTATAAATTGTTGGATGCTTTGATTATCAAACTTATTTACAAGACCCCAAAGGTAAGAATTCCTATACGGATAAGTTGTTGTGCTTATCCAAGTTCGGTATTGCTCCCAACCACTAACATCTGGTGGATCATAAAGCACTTGTTCCATGTTGTACATGGTATTCCTTTCCTCTGTTGTTTCAAGACTTAAATCAAAGGAGCGACTTGTACCTACAATTAATTCAAATGGAGATTTATATTGAACTCCATAATATTTGGAATCAAAAAACTCCTCGCTCGTGAACAATTCAAAATATACACTTCGTAAATTGAAATCGTTATCTATTAATGATTGAGATGTGCTATTAACTAGATTTGAATCAATATCTTTTTCATTTGCATAAACAAAGAATTTAACAATTTTAGTTGCTATAAATTTGGCTATTGCATCTCTACCGACATCAAAGATCACATCAATTAGTTTGTATACCTCGTTATCTCTAACTTTAAATTCATTATTTTCACTTTCGTTAATTCCAGAAAATATTGACCCCATAAATTGTTTAGACGTCTTATCGTGAGCGCCTGGATCAAACCAAGTTGAAAACTCTCCATTTGGTTTTTTAGAATTGAAAAATGGTGCAGTTCTCCAGCCAGTTAATATCCTTGAAGCTTCTTTTATATTACCTTCGGTATAGTTTCCGATACCCATTGTAAAAAGTTCTAATAATTCCCGAGCAAAATTTTCATTGGGTGCCTCTTTATTACTTAGTTGCAAGCTCTGATAAAGTAAAAAAGCACCATCTAATGTCATTTCTTTAGCTATATCTTTATAACTGCCTAATCTTAATTTTCGTAGAGTGTTATTATTTTTAAGTAATAGGTTTGGCGGATTAAATGATCTAGTGTCATAGGTAAACTCAATATTCCAAATCGAATTAAGAAAGTAAGTTAATTTTTCTCTAGCTGGATTTTCTGTCAAGTCTTCCTCTTTTGCAAGCCTTATAATCCAATCTTGTGTCTTACGAAACCTTGATTTTAGGATTCCCTCAAGCTCAAATTTTAATTCAAGAGCACCAGCACTTGATGGACTTTGTATTGCATTTTGATACCAACTTTTGGTTTCAGAATAGTCATCTGGGTTAGGTAATCTGGAAGCATTTTCTGGCAAGTCATCATTACCATCACCTAGTAATAAATTAACAGCTTCTGTAATTTCCATACCATCAAAATATTCAAGTTCTTTGATAGTTGGCTGAAAGCTAATTCTTCTAAGCAAATGCAAGGCATTTCTTCGGTCTAAAGTACCAGATTTTGGAGACAAACTACTAGTGAATTCAACATTTTTATGATCAATAAATATTTCATTAAAGAACTCTCTTATCGAGTTTGAACTAATTAATTCTCTTCTTTCCATATTGCCAATACCCTGATTATTTAGAAATAACCATTTTTTGAGTTTTAAAAAAATTACCTGATTTTAGAATATAGTAGTAAACTCCTGGACTAAAATCATTTGCATCAACATCAACAAAATATTCACCACTATCATATATTTGATTTTGATTAAAATACCTTTTAATTAAGTTTCCGCTTAAATCGTATATCTCCAGTGAAATTTCTGCTTTTTCGAGAGTTGTGAAATAGATAGTAGACTTTGAATTAACTGGATTTGGGAATGGAGCATTCAAAGTAGTTGGATTATCACTATAATTTAAAAAAGTGAGATTACAAGCTCCAACCGAATTTACTATTGATTTCTGAAGTATAGGAATAATATCATAAAACATAATTTCTGCATCAAAGTCCTCTGGAATAATATTGATTTCTGAATAAAGTGAATCCGCCAAAGTGACTTCGAATTGCATTTCTCCAATTTTTCCTGAGCTAAGAGAATCAATATCAAAATAATTGATATTGATTAACCCAAGGTTAGGAAAAATATTATTATTTGATAAATCAGACGAAAAGCTCAAGTATTTTAATGCTCTTGGGTTATATTCAAAATTTATTGAAAAATCAAAATTCTCAATCCAATATTCAGTTTGATTGTAAGTAACTGACATATTTTTTTCAAAATATATAGGTACATTAATAATATCCTTTAAATTTCCACCAATAGTATCAACTGTTAGATAGCTTTCACTTATATCTACAGATACTTCGTATGGAGGTGTGGTTCCAAATCCTTTTAGCAATGTTGAGTCAATCAACAGGCAAGGATTAGATACCCTTGCAAAAGCGTTCGATTCGAAAGGGTTTTTAGAAGTCGGACAAAATTCTAATAATATTTTCACTGAATCCAGTGGGTCAATTTTTGATCCGTAAGGTGGAAAAACATCAATAACTTTAACATCGTTTAAGCTCTCTAATAAATCATCAACAAACAATGAAATATCACCATTGTTTATTAATATTAAGGAATCTTGCGTGCAATCTAGTATGTTAACTCCACCAAAATCTACATTATTTATTATTTGAAAATCAGCTTTAGAAATTAATGCTGTAGATAAAGCTGGTGTGGCAGCAATATCAAATAATATTACTTCTTCGGTATCAAAGAATATACTATCCACAGAAAAACTTCTGGACCCTTGGTCAAACCCATTTATCATTGTAAAGTTAGCTATGTATATTGGATTTTCTGTAGTAACATTACAAAAATTGAAAATACTTAAATCTACATAATTTTTGTTATCCAATTCAAACTCATAACTCGGAATATATTCTAAACAACTATCATATAAATACTTTGAAGAAATCCCTTCAAATTTAAAATTCAGGGTATCATATTTAATCTTCTGATAAATATTAACAAGTTCCCCTGGAATATTCCTAGATGTAAATACGGGCAATTTTAAAGTATCGCAATTTGCTAGCTCAAATATTTCATTTACTTGTTTTGTAATAGTATCTTTGAATATAAAATCTAAACCGAATGCAGGTGCATAGCCACTACCAGATATTTCGACGGTGGAGTCAACTAAAGCACATGGGCTACTAATGTGAATGAACATTTTTGATTTATACTCTCTTGGAGATCTTGGCTTAAAGTCTACATCTATGAACAAACTATCAATATTTGTGAAAGTTAAAGGGAATCCATTCGAGAAGGTACTTGAATAAGTAAACACTTTCTCATCTGGAACAAAAGTAATACTATCAACTGTTATTGGGGCTTGAGCTTCATTAAATGTTGATGATGGAATTGTTGTGATGGAGCTTTTAACACCAGCAAAAATATCAACTCTTGTCGGAGAAAAATCAATTTTAGGAGGAATAGTTTCATACAGAAGCATCTGTCTGCCCGACATATAAATTTCATCTGATGTACTCCACCCAGGACCAGAAGCCAAAATTTGTATTACGGCATTATGTAGCAAAGAATCTCGTTCAAAACTTGCTCTGGGACAATAAGTTAGATATAATGAATCCACATAGGCATTTGCAATCTGCACTGGTAATTGTTCTAAGCTCCCTATCTTCCATGTAAAATACTCTTCACTAGCATTGTTTATTGTAGCCGAATTAAGAGAGTTCCCTATAATAACACTATCAATTTGAATCGAATTGTTCCTAGATCTATTTCTCAGAGGTATCACCTTTGTTTCACAATCACAAGGGCTAACTTGCCCAAATGATAATTCTAACTGACTTATATCGAGAGGAATCAACTCTCCAATACCTCTCAGATGTGATCCAACAGCAAATTCAGTTGGAACTTCACACGGCTCTTCTATAAGTACAAACAGAGAGTCGTTATAATTAATCGGGTTATCAGGTGAAAATTCGACAACAACTTTCATGTCATCTCTAGGTTTCAAAATGGTATCGAATGGAGCTAATGGCTTAATTATTTTAAAATTCACTCCATCTTTTAAAACAAAGCCATTTATTGCCACATCAACACCAGTTATATTTTCAATAGTCACGGTGTCTTGTTTGGAGGTAGTAACCTCTAAACCTCCATAGCTAACTTCATCTGTCATATACAATCTTGGTACTATTGAAGTGCCTGTTATTTCAAGACTCCAATCTTGATTTAATGCCTCGTATTCTATGAAGGCAATATCGGATCTATCGCCAGATAAATCACTTGGGTCGTATCGCAAAAGTATTTCTAATTCATCACTTGGATCTAGTTGTATATTTCTATTTAGTAAATTAGAAGGGCTTATTATTGAGAATTTATTTGAAGGGTCGTTCAGAACAAAATTCGATAAATCTAATTGAGTTGAATATGAATTAATAATCTTAAAATTTATAATTGAATCTTTACAAGCTGTAATATTATCAATTCGCACTTCCGATGGTGAGTAATCAAAAGCATCAATCACTCCTCTACCCTTTATTGCAACTACATAAGATTCTGAACAAGGAATATCCCAAACCCTAACATTGTCAAAATAGTTAATTGCTTCTATCGGTTTAAATTCAATTTCTAGTTTTCTAGTGCTACCATTTGCTATTCCATTTATCGTATTTGTAGTAATTTCAAAAACGTCGCCTTGGAACAAATCATTTCTGTATTGAGTTTGTGTCAATCCAATATTTTCAATATCAATACTCATCTTTGTAGATTGACCAATAAAAACATCACCAAAATCTAATGTATCTATGGGAGTTATTTTATATTCTGGTTTAAGACCAGTTGCTGTAACATATATAGGTCTTCTGA
>JAONBD010000088.1 GCA_028376765.1 Candidatus Kapaibacterium sp. | reverse complement strand
ACGTTTTCAATTATGGAATACAAACCAAAAAATGCAAAAAATAGCAAGCCCATTGTTTTTGTAGGTAAAGGTGTTGTCTATGATACAGGAGGATTATCTTTAAAACCAACTGCAAATTCTATGGACTTTATGAAGTCTGATATGGGTGGTTCTGCACTTGTAGCTGGATTAACTCTTGCAATAGCAAAAGCAAAATTACCATACCATATTATCACATTAGTTCCCTCGACTGACAATAGACCAAGCGGTAATGCTTATGCACCAGGTGATGTTATTAAAATGTACAGCGGATTGACTGTAGAGGTATTAAACACCGATGCTGAAGGAAGAATGATTTTGGCAGATGCTCTTCATTGGGCAAAACGATATAAGCCTGAAATAGTTATAGATGCAGCTACCTTAACTGGTGCAGCATCAAGAGCATTTGGAGCAAACGGACTAGTTGCTATGGGTAATGTAGATGATAGTATTATAAATAATCTGAAAACTTCTGGATTCAAAACTCACGAAAGAGTTTGTGAAATGCCTTTCTGGGATGATTATGCGGAGCAATTAAAATCTAATATTGCGGATATGAAAAATATTGGTGGACCAGAAGGTGGATCAATTACCGCAGGAAAGTTTCTTGAGAAATTCACTGACTATCCTTATTTACATTTAGATATTGCCGGACCTACATTTAATCACAAAAAAGATTCTTACAGGGGTCTTGGTGCAACTGGTTTTGGTATAAGATTACTATTCGATTTCTTGAAATCTAATTATTAAAAATATTAGAGCCGTCTTAAAAAAGGCGGCTCTATATTTTAAAATTATTCGCCTTTCCTTTCAACAATAGTTAAAATTGTAGCAAGAGCAATCATTTCATCATTCTGATTAAAAACTTCAACAAGCCATTTTACAATTCCTTGATATTGTTTGTCATCATCTCTTCTTTCCTTTTTCTGTTTAGTCTTGCAAGTTAGTTTTACTTGGATAGTATCGCCAGCATAAGCAGGCTGAGTAAATCTAAGCTCATCAAGTCCATAATTTGCTAGCACTGGCCCTTTTGCTCTATCAACAAATAATCCAGCCGCAGCTGATATTATAAAATAACCATGGGCTACTCTTTGCTCAAAGAAACTATCTTCCAAGCTAGTAACATCAGTATGTGCGTAGAATTGATCCCAACTAAGATTTGCGAAATTAACAATATCACCTTCTGTAATTGTTCTTTTAGCAGTAGTTAAAGTATCTCCAATTTTCAGCTCTTCATAGTATTTTCTAAACGGATGTTTTTCATCTTCGAATCGCTCTGAACCTGGTTGATATTCCTTTGTGATGGCAGTCATAGTAGTAGGGTGTCCTTGGATAGCAGTTCTTTGCATATAATGCAAGACCGATCTTATCCCTCCAAGCTCTTCGCCACCACCAGCTCTACCTGGTCCTCCGTGAACCATGTGGGGAAGTGGAGAGCCATGTCCTGTATTTTCTTTTGCTGAATCACGATTTACATAGTGTAATCTACCATGGTATGATGCCGTGCCATAAGCCATTTCTGCAGCAAAATCATTATTAAATGTAAAGATTGATCCAACTAGCGATCCCTTTCCTTTTTTAATTAATTTAATTGCATCATCGTTAGATTTATAAGGCATTACAGTTGTAACAGGTCCAAAAACTTCAACGTCATGTGGTGAAGATTTGTTCAATCCATCTTCACAGTAAAGTATTGTAGAAGGGAAATAAGCACCCTTATCTTTATTACCACCATTGATTGTAAAGTTATCTAAATCGCCATATACAATATTAGAATCATCAAGTAATTTTTTAAGATTATCTCTTACATCATCTACTTGATCCTTGCCTGCCAATGGCCCCATTTTTGTGCCTTCTTGCTGAGGGTCGCCTAACGTATATCTATTTAACCTTTCAGATAAAGATTTTATTACATCTTCTGAATAATCTTCTGGTACAAATACTCTCCTAATTGCTGTACATTTCTGACCAGATTTAGTTGTCATTTCACGCTGAACTTCTTTTATAAAAAGTTCAAATTCAGGCGTACCAGGCTTTGCATCTGGTGCTAAAAGCGAGAAATTAAGAGAATCTGCTTCCATATTAAATCTAACAGAATTTTCAATTATTGCGGGGCTTGTTTTTAGCTTTCTACCAGTGTAAGCAGACCCAGTAAAAGTCACTACATCTTGGGAATCAACATGGTCTAACAAATCGCCAGTAGATCCACAAATCAACTGAATTGCTCCCTCTGGGAATATTTTAGAATCAATTATTTCTTTAACCATTAGCTCAGTTAAGTAGCTAGTAATTGAAGCTGGCTTTACTATTACTGGCATTCCAGCTGCTAGTGAGGGTGCTATTTTTTCGAGCATTCCCCAACAAGGGAAATTGAAAGCATTAATATGAATGGCTACACCTTCCAAGGGAACACAAATATGGTTTCCTATGAATGTTCCACCTTTCGAGAGCATTTCTGCGGGACCATCTACATAAAAATTTTGATCGGGCATTTCTCTTCTTACTTTAGAAGCGTAAGTGAAAACTGTACCAATACCACCTTCTATATCAATCCAAGAATCAGCTCTTGTAGCTCCTGTAGCTTTTGATAATTCGTAAAATAATTCTTTTTTTTCAGAAAGGTAAAAAGCAAGTGCTTTTAGCATTCTACCACGACCATGGATAGTAGATTTTCTTAGATTTGGTCCACCAACAGTTTTAGCGTATTCGATCATACCCTTAAAATCTAGCCCTTTGGAACTAATATTTGCTACATGGTCACCGTTAATTGCATTATATAATGGCCTCCCATCCTCGCTTCCTTCAACCCATTCGCCGTATGCGTATGATTTAAGTTTTGTCATTATTTTCCTTTAAATTATTTGTATTCAATTTCTAGCAATTCTTCATTTTATATATTTAAAAATAAATAAAATCATAAATTTATCATAATTAATTAAAACTCATTTGTAGAATAATTTTTGTACTATTTCTTTTTTATTGAGTTACTTATTAGAGTAATTGTCTGAATTGATTCTTCAGAATCCGTTCCATCTTCATTTTTAGAATCTTGAAAAG
>JAONBD010000090.1 GCA_028376765.1 Candidatus Kapaibacterium sp. | reverse complement strand
GCAAATCTAAATCAAAATCCCCATTTTCTTTTTTAAACTTATCTTTAAATATTTTAGGGTTTTTCACATACTCCAATAACAACATATTAGGACTATTATCTAGAGAATTAGTAATATTATTAAGTTTGAATAATAAATCATGATTCTTATACTTTCTGACTGCATTAACTACACATTGGCTTACTTCAGCAATTACTAGAATAGCCAATCTATTACTATTCATAATTAAATTAGCATCTAACATTGCTCCAGATCTTGTATACTTGTAATTCAATAAATCAGATTTAAATTCTGTTAAATTTTTCATTAACTGTTTGTTTATCATTTAGAAATCTCATAGGTGTAGTATAAAATATTATTTTCATAATTTAATATTTATATTTGGAAGCCCCAAAAAAAATTTTTCTATCCCGCCAATTTGAATACTTTCTCTTGATATTAAGTCACCCTTCAAATTTGGCTTGCTATCTTTAATTAAATCTGAATTTCTAAGTATGTCCAGCATAATTGTTTTTACAATCTTAGGTTCTTCCTCGTCAAATTCTTCACGGGCAACAGCTATTGGTACGATAAGGTTGTAACAGAACTTCCATTTATCTCGATCTAGGTCAGTTCGTTCGAAATACAGAACCACTGTATTTGATCTTTCATATTCACCTTCTAAGTTTTTAAGCCTATCTACCACGAAGTCATAAAGCTCGAATTTGGGGTCCATACACCTAAGAGCATATTCAATTAGTTCTTCTAATGTTTCTTCGACAATTTCTACATCATTATTGTCGAGACCATCATCATATTCATCAAACCCTCCATAATATTGAAATTCATCATAGTTCATCATATTTTTCTTTTTACTTTATATATTAAATCTATTTTGAACTATATAAGTTTCAGATACATCATCAGGGTTTATATAATATTTATCTACTTCAAATGATTTCTTTTGCATATTTAAAATATTAAATTCTAAATCATATTCAAGAATCGGGCTATAATCCTCGTCAAAGATTAAAATTTGTGTGTCTTGATTAGATTTTTCAGTTTGGACTTTATTAAGGATACTTGTTGAAGTGCTAATATTGTTAGCAACAAACCCTTTGGATTTTATAAATCTTAGTTGCTCTTGCAGGAAATATTCAATGGACCTTGCTTGACTTATAAGCTTTCTTGAAGATGCTGTTATGTTGATCTTTTCATGAGAAAATCGGAAATATTTTTTTGAGCAAATTCTTTTAGGAGATTTAATAAATAAACTCTCAAGAAAATTACATAATAAATTTTCAGTTTGGATAATCTTGAAATTCATACAAGGAGTCTTGATATAATTTACAAACAAGTATTATACTTTTTTACTTATTACCTTCACAATTTAGGTATTTGATAGAACGGGTCAGCTAATAAATTTTTAGTATCAAGCTCAAATATAGATTTGCTCGATTTTGAACTCTTATCCAAATAATGCAGCATCTATACTAGTTATCTCTAATCGGATTATGATATCAACAACATTAGCATAGAATAAATTGGTTGTCTGTAGTATGATTATAAGTTTAAACAATTAGTATCTACCAATTAAACAAGTACATATATCAATAATCAATTACATGTACTAGTAAATCCAAGGCATCAACAAACAGTGCTCCACCTTCTGAATACTGTTCATAAGCAGCACCTAATCGTCCTATTAATTCCAAACTAAATGTTAAATGTAATATAACGTTTAACGTAAAGCTATTAAATGGTGCTAAAGAATTTGGATACTTTTCTTTAAATTTATTTACAGTACTACTTTCTAAATTCTTGTAGTATTCTTTCAGTTCTTTAAGAAATTTTTCATGTTCTTGAATAGTCATAGCTGATACTCCTTTATTTATTAATACTCATATAACCTACTATTTGTTTCTATAATATCATAAATTTAGGGAGTTACCACAATAACTATCTATTTATATTAATATTGTAGTTCCAGACCCTTACTTAGCTTCTAATATACAAATTTTCATAAAGTTATTAGAGTTGTGAAATCACATTAATAAGTCGGTAACCATTGCCTAAAGGGACTTTGATTCTAACTTTTACCTCTGGTATGATTAGACTTTTGACTTATTATTATTACTTGATTCCATTCCAATACCTGAAAATCTTACTTTTATAGTTTAAAAGTATCTTAGGTGTTTTTTGATATTCACACACTTTTTGATTTATAATTAAACCTAATTTCATTTCTAATAACATTATTAGATAAATCACGTTGATTATCTGTAATACACAATTGATGTTTAACTAATGGATTTCTTCAAATATAAGATTGTACAATTTGCTAGTGATAGATTGGATCAAATGGGTAATCCTTACATAGAAACTCATGTTCAGATTAAAGAATTTAATGAAACCCAAACCTTTTGGACAGGTATAAAAACAGATTATAAGACTTTTACAAATTATAATAGGGGTGTTTACCCATTAGAGCCATTTGAATATATACACCAAAAGAACTACAAATTCCAACATGAGTGGATTAACATTGTATTATATAATCACTACATCAAGCATCTAATAGGACCTGATTCAAGGTTAATTGAAGCTATTGAAAGAGAAGTTATTGATTCGGTCAAGCTGCTCAATGGCTTTAGTTCCTTTAACCATTGCCTAATGGGCTTTATGTTAGATTATGAACGACCTGACTGGGATGATGATTTTGATGATAACAAACCAAGATATGCAGAGTATGCCCCTTATCATAGACTGTTAGACCTTTTTATACAGTTTCAATTTGAAACCCAAGCATTGCTGACCAAAGATTCTAATAACAAAAAACAGCTTTTAGAAAAGATTCAAAAATCTAAGTATTTAGGTGAGGATCTGTTACCATATTTTCAAAATTTCTTGAAATGGTGCGTAAATAGTAAAATCAATCTGCTAACTGAAAAGGATTATGATTGGGTTATGGAGGTTTAAAATTTATCCGAGTTTAGAATTATAGTCTTTCTTTTAGGCCCAACACTTAAATTAGTTTTCCTAAA
>JAONBD010000087.1 GCA_028376765.1 Candidatus Kapaibacterium sp. | reverse complement strand
TTAAATATGAATAAGATTCAAGAATTCACCTTTGTAAGATGAGCTACCAAAGTGATTTCCTAGTGGAAATGTGAAAATGAACTTAAATTTTAATTCAAGAATTCCAAAAATCAAATAAAAGGCTCCAGCTAATATTCTATCATAATTAGATGTGGAGCTTTTATTATCCAACAATTACTAACATCTTTATATCTAACTCATGTTAATTTAATGACAGAATTAGTCTTTCTGAGTTTTGCTATAATTGAAAAGTGAAAAATAGAAATTATTTAATGATAGAATTGCCATCCATTTGGTGAGTATTCTTTAAAATTTCATAATAAATATTTCTCTATTCCTTAATAACCTTATTTAATAATTCACCTTTATTGGAAGTTAATCTAAGATAATATACGCCAGAATTTAAATCACTTGTATCAAAATTAAAATCGTATTTACCTTGATCGTAAGTCTCTTTATCTATTAATTTTTGTATTTCATTTCCATTTACATCCATAAGATTTAAGCTCAATTGCAATTCCTCACGCAAGCCAATTTGAACTGTTATCTCATTGCTAAATGGTTGCGGACGAGACACCATAGAAAATGCCACATCTCCTAAATGGAAGAGCCTAACACCACCTTCTTCACAAATCCCATCAATAGTTAAAGAGCCATGTACTAGCTCAATATCTGTATCAAGTGGAGAATCTATCCACTCAAAATTTTCAATATTTATATCAGAAAAATCTGTGTTGCCGAGGGTAGCAACAGCTGGGATTTTCAATATTTCATTAGAGATTCCATCCCAAGTGCCATTGATATTTAATGTGCAATCGTAATTATTATCACAATCTGCATCTGGGAAATAAAGAATAGTTCCATTATAAGATATTTCTGCTTCAAATTCTCTCGGAGCATTAGGTAAATCCATATATTCTGAATCAGTCATTTCTAGAATAAATTCAAATTCTTCGCCTGCTTGCTGGGTGAATTTTTGAATTGTGATTTGGGAAAATGGGTTATTATTTTCAATTGATTCGCCACGAATGAGCATTAGTATTTTATCATTGCTTTCAGTTGTAAATTCTACAATTGCATTTTTACTTCCAATTGTAGTTGGAGCAAAACGAATTTCCATAGGATGTCCAGTATTAGGTGCTAATTCAAAAGATTCATCGCCTGAAATTATATCAAATTGATCCGCATCAGCTCCTGTTTTATTAACATTTGTGATTGTAGCTGTAGCATTTCCAATATTCTTGATTGTTGCTTCAACTAAAATATCTTTTTGTGTGTTGTTGTAAATTTGTCCAAATTCTAATTGTTTGGTTTCTAATGTTAGGTTTGGTTCAATACCCTCACCAGTAATATTGTTGTAAAGTGTATCTGCTTGTGTAATAATTACAATTTCAGCGTTATGAATTCCAGCTCTTTTTGGCGAGAATCTTATCTCTGTAAATTGTGATGAATTTGCTTCAACAGTATATACAGGGTACCCAGAAAGAAGCGAAAATGCATCTGAATCTGCACCTTTGAAATAAATAGAATCCACATTAAATTTCCAAGAACCAATATTCTTTACAAAATCTGTAATCAACGAATCTTTAGACTTCCCAACTTCTTTCTTTAACATGTCAACGTCATTAGATATAACTTCAGGCATAACAATAGAGAAAACTTTATTTATAGTATCTTGTAGAAGATGAGGAAACCCAATTTCCCAAACCTTGACTTGACGGTATATCGAACCAGCTGTTACTAAACCAATACCATCAGGTCTCCAAGCAACTGAATGAGCATAGTGAACCTCGTTATCTGGTTCATCAAAATTCAATATTTCATTACCAATTTTTGTGTCCCATATTCGAACTCTCTCCCCTCTGGAACCACTTGCAATAAATTTACCATCAGGACTATAAGAAATTGAATGAATCCAACCTTTATGACCTGATAGGGTATGAATTTCTACCCCTAAATCTGAATCCCAAATTTTAATTGTACTATCAAAAGCTCCTGATGCTATGTTTTTACCATCTGGGCTATATGCCACCGTTCTAACTCTTCCATTATGACCAAATAATCTAAGAATTTTATCCCCTGTGTTTGCATCCCAAATTATTAATGTACTATCATCACTTCCAGAAACAATTTTTTTCCCATTAGGACTGAAAGCTACTGATGAAACTTCATCGGTATGTCCAATTAATCTTTTGATTAAATTCCCAGATTTCGCATCCCAGATTTTAACTTCTTTATCATCACAAGAAGTTACAATTTTAGTACCATCAGGACTATAAACTGCAGATTGAACATCATCAGGGTGTTTCAATATCATAATTTCTTCACCCGTGTTTGCATCCCAAATTCTTGCAGTTTCATCAAGAGATCCTGTTAATATGTTATTTCCATCTGGGCTAAAAGAAACAGAAAAAATATCATCTTGATGCCCTTCTAGTGTAACCAATTCATCACCGGAATCCGCATCCCATATATTGCAAGTTAAAAAAGAACTTCCTGATATTATTTTACTTCCATCTAGGCTGTAAGCCAGGCTCATTATTGTCATATAGCCGTAAAGTATTTTTTTTTGTTGAATTTCAATTTGACCAAGATTGTTTTTCTTTTGTAATACTCTTATTAGACATTCATCACTGGGTGGCTTAGGTATATTTTTCCAAATAAATTCTAGTTGGGAAGCATTATCTGTTAGTAATACCCATTTTTTACCATTATCAATACTGTATTCTAACTTTACCTGATCTGATTCCGATATTCCATCCCAAGATATTATTTCATCACTACCGACAACAAACTTCTCACCACCATTTGGGTAAATTAAATTAAGTTGTGCATTTACAACAAAATATGAAATTAATAATACTAATAATATTCTCATAATTCTATTCCTTAATTGGAGTTTCTATAATAATCTTTACTGTTCTTGAGTACATCCTGCCCTCAGGTAAATTGTAAGGGAAAAGCTGATTATTCTCGCCCTTAGCACTTAGAATAATGTCGGCATTTCCAATTAACTGCGAAGCTGATTTGGCTCTTTCTTTCGATAGCTCAAGATTTAAATCCTCGCCACCAGTTTTATCTGTAAACCCTATTATTTGTACTTTTGAGTTTACTTCAATATAATCTTTTACTATATCCATAATT
>JAONBD010000085.1 GCA_028376765.1 Candidatus Kapaibacterium sp. | reverse complement strand
CATAAGAAATTGCTGCTGTGGCTGATGCTGCTGTGTCCGCTGTTGCTTGTGTTCCCAATATTGTGTCAATATCCTTAAAAGTGCTGTTAGTTATAACACTTCCGCGAGTTTTTATTTCTGCTGATACGCCGTTTGCATAAGCAGCATTTGAAACACCTATCCATCTTGTATTGCTTAAATTTGTGTCAGTAAATGCTATTTTTAATGCAGCAAGATCACCATTTCCGGTTACTGGGTTATAATTACCTGCTAAAGTATAATTATTATCTGGATCGTAACCGATATTATTTACTTGACCCCAAGTTGAGGATTGAAATATATAAGTGGGCGTAGCCGTTATTGTTGTTCCTGTAACACTAAACGTTCTCAAAGCACCAAAAGAAGAAATACCACCAGTGTAATCTCTAAAGACAAGCACTATGTATTGTTTAAATGAGTTATATACTGCTTTTGGTTGTAACATATAATCATTAATTGATAGCTGAGTGCCTAAACTAATGACATTAGTTGATGCTGCTTTTATACATCTTGCTTGCGACTGATTGCTTCCATTTATCCAAAATGCTACGACCTGTTTACTTATTGGGTCATAGCAAAGAGCTTGTTGGCTTGTTGAGCCACTGTCAAGAGTAGTTTCACCTTGGGTAAAATTGTAATATCCGCTAGTTCCTGTTCCTGTCCAACTTCCTGCATTTGCTCTTGCTGCACTAGAAGCTCCAACGTTTGAATAAAAAATAACTATTTGTGACGTATCTCTATCGTAAGCTATGTTTATATAGTTTATGTTTGCATAAATTCCTGTATTTACTGCGCTTACATTTATTGCTGTATTAACTCCAGACCCACTAAGTTGAAATGATCTTAAC
Organism: Candidatus Kapaibacterium sp.; assembly: GCA_028376765.1. Classification (GTDB taxonomy): domain Bacteria; phylum Bacteroidota; class Ignavibacteria; order Kapaibacteriales; family UBA2268; genus JAJRPT01. Next base: position 2,628 of record JAONBD010000085.1, on the reverse strand, counting down.
TCTCCTCTTTGTTGAGAAGTGTTATTAGACATAACCGCAATATGGTTCTGGTCAGAATCATAAGTCATTTGGATTCCGTCAGTGCCGTGAGTGATTGAATTGAAAACAACCGCAGTTCCAAGCGTTATAGAATTGTTTGATGGATCAACAATTGCAGGTCTAGCTTTTCCGTAACTACTTGAATCTCTGAACGCTATAACAAATTTTGACTGTGCTTCATCAAAGGCTATAACAACCTCACTACTATTTCCTGACTCAACAGTAACTTCTGTTCCCCAAGAGACAGTGCCATCTGTTGCAACTGTACCTGCTCTTGCCTTTACACCTACTCCATCTCTGCTATAAGCAACAATTACACGATCATTTGTTGTGTCATAACCTACTGCGTTGTCTAAACTGCCGTTACCTGTCATGTAATTAGTTGTTGTCACACTATTTTGAACCGCAGAACCAGTAACAGCACTTATTGTTCCATCTGTGTTAACAACTATTTTGTCACCACTAGCAATCGCGCCAGATGCAGTTGCAGTAAAAACACCTCCGCTTGCAGGTAAATCAGCCCAACTAACAGCACTTCCGTTTGTGGTCAAAAACTTTTCATTATTTCCAGATTGACTTGGGTAAGTAGCCTTAGCATCAAGCTGTGTTTGGACATTAGACGTTACACCATCAATAAAATTAATTACTGGTGCGGAGTCGGCGATATTTCTTGAGTTACTCATTTAAAACTCCTATGGTGCTGTGGGCCAATCGGCCTCTTCTAAATTTGGAAAATTACTGTGTGTTGTAATATCCCTAAGACTTTGACGATATGTAGCCCAAGCTGTTTTATCAACAGTTGCATCAGTAATTTGCGTCCAATCGGATTCTGCTAGTAAAGCGTTGCGTTTTTCTCTAACCCTATTAGGTTCTTCAGAAATAGTAACGGCTTCTTGGGCTTGTTTTGCAGCAATTTCTTCTTCAGTTAAATCAAATACACCTTGAGGCGTTGCGTTTGTATAAGACATATTAACTTTCCTTTACTCCAAAGACTGAAATTGATGAAAGTGCAAGCAAACTTCCTGTATCTTGGAAAAAACGAATACCAGTAATTTGTCTACTTGTGTTCGCAGGAAATGAACTGCTACTTATACTTAAAGTGCTAAAAGCACCTATTTGTCCATAAGGATTAATGAATGATGAACTACCAAGACCTATATAAAATTCTGTTCCTGATGTTGTATAAGCTGCGCTATCTTTTACACCTTGTAGAGATACTTTTCCATAAGTTGAACCCCAGTCATCATATGAAGTAGCTGCTCCGTAGTTAGGTACACCAATATATAAATACGGGCTATTATTACCACCTACCCAAGCAATCGAACTACTAGCTGTTTTAACTCCATAAGCATTATTGCCATTTGTTGTCCACCACGAGCCATTTATTTGAATCTGCATACATATGCTTGAGCCATTATTTGTACCGTTTATTCTTGTACAATAAAACTCATAGTTATTGTATGTTTGAGTAATTTCAGAAGTAAAAGTTATATAAGTAGCATTACTAGCTAAAGTAGTTTTACCAAGAAAAACTAAATTAGAACCACCTGCAGGGGCGGTAGACTGCCACGTAGATCCATTTGAAGTGAGAACATTACCTGACGTAGATGGTGCTACTGCTAAAGGTGCAGACGTTCCGTTACCCAATAAAACATTGTTGGCGGTTAATGTAGCTGCACCAGTGCCACCGTTCGCAACAGGAAGTGTGCCTGTTACTCCAGAAGCTAAATTAATATCGTCAAGTGATCCGCCTAATGTTAAGTTACCAGACCCCGTTACTGCTCCTGTTAGTGTTAATCCGCTAACAGCCCCAGTACCGCCTACGGAAGTAACTGTTCCTGTTCCTTTAGCGTTAAGTTGTGTTTGTATATTTGACGTTACGCCATCAACATAATTTAACTCAGCAGCCGTAGCCGTTAGACCAAGGTTGGTTAAAGCCGTTGGTGCTGATGCTAAATCAGACAGGTTATTCGATAGCTGTGCATATCTTGCGTTGCTTTGTGCTTGTGTATAGACATTTGCTACGTCAAAAGCACCATAGGCAATGATTCCAACATTATCGCCAGTAGTCGCACCGCTTGTTAAAACAATTTGGCTTCCATTGGTTGCAGTAAAGTCTGTTGTCGGAACAAGCCTTGAGCCATTTAAATAGACATCTACAAACCCAACATCATAAGTTGCATTGAAAGAAGTTTGACCTGAAGTGGCTGTATACTCTTGTCTTTCGGCAGTACCGTTAACTGCTGATCCTGCTGCTGCCCAAGAACTTCCAGAGTAGACAAACATTGTGTTAGACACAGTGTTAAAATATAAAGCTCCTGCTTGAAGAGCATTACCGTCATTATCAACGCTAGGGACTGAAGACTTAGCACCTAAATATATGTCATCAAACTGGTCAAAACTGGCTGCTGCTAGTGCTGCGCTGTTTGCAGAAGAAGTTGCGCTTGAGGCTGAATTTGATTCACTGGTCGAAGCATTTCCCGCAGAAGTCGAGGCTGCTGACGCGCTGTTGGCTGCATTTGTGGCTGACGTAGCTGCTGAAGTAGCTGAACCTAATATACCGTCTACATAGGCTTTTGTGGTTGAATC
>JAONBD010000086.1 GCA_028376765.1 Candidatus Kapaibacterium sp. | reverse complement strand
TCAATTTTTAGGTTCATATCCTGGATTTTCTCTCCATCAATAGATACAGCTCCCTGCTTAACCATTCTTCGAGCTTCAGACTTAGTTGGTAATAAACCAGAGTTAGCCATTATATTTAAAATTGATCTTGCTTCTTCTGTATTATCAACTTCATAAGTTTCGACTTCATCAGGTACTTCTCCTTTTTTAAATACTCTCTGAAATTCTTCAAATGCAGCTTGTCCACTGCCATTTTTATGATACTTATCTACTATATCTATTGCAACTTTCACTTTCTCATTTCTTGGATTTTCGCCAGCTTTCATTCTTGATTCCATTGCATCAATATCAGTATCAGAGGCAAAGCAACCATAACGATAATATTTAGTAATTAGGTGATCAGGAATGGACATTACCTTCCCAAAAATATCGGTAGGCGTATCATTTAATGCAACATAATTATCAAGAGATTTTGACATTTTTTCTTTACCATCTGTACCTTCTAAGATAGGCATAGTTAAGATTACTTGAGGTTCTTTTCCATAAGCTCTTTGAATATCCCGACCTACTATCAAATTAAATTTTTGATCAGTTCCTCCAAGTTCTACATCCGAATCAATTTCTGCTGAATCCATAGCTTGAGCTAGTGGGTATAAAAGTTCGTGAACTGATATTGGAATACCACCTTTATATCTCTTGGTAAAATCATCACGTTCCAAAAGTTGAGCTACTGTATATTTTGCAGCTAGTTGAATCACATCAGCAAAATTCATGTTGTTTAGCCATTCGGAGTTATATCTTACAGTCATTCTATCTTCCCTTAGAACCAATGTAGCCTGTTCCAGATAGCTTTGACCATTAACCTTAGTATCTTCTAGGGTAAGTTGTGGTCTAGTTTTAGATTTTCCCGTAGGATCCCCAATCATGGCAGTAAAATCACCAATTATTAAAGTAGCATGATGTCCAAGATCTTGAAATTGTCTCATTTTATTTAGAACAACTGCGTGTCCTATATGTAAATCAGGTCTTGATGGATCGGCACCAAGCTTAATATTCATTGGATTGTTAGTTTTTATTGACTTTTCAATTTTTTGAACTAACTCGTTTTCAGGTAACAAATCGATAGCAGATTGCTTGATAATATCCATTTGTTCGTTTAAAGAAGGAAACATTTTATTTTCTCAAAATTTTTAATTTAATAAGGGCAAATTAAAGAATTATCTCAAGAGAATGAATAAATTGAGTAAGATTATTTAACAGCAACAAGCGAAATTTCGATATTAGCATTTGCTGGAAGATTTGATATTTCCATTGTTTCTCTGGCCGGAGGATTATCATTGAAATATTTAGCATATTCTTTATTTATTAACTTATAATCAGCAATATCTTTTAAAAAAATACTAACCTTAACCACATTCGAAAAATCCATTTTAGCTTCTTCTAAAATTGCTCTATGGTTTTTCATAATCTGATTAAATTCATCAACTTTACTATTGCTAATCAGGTTACCTGTTTTGGGGTCTATACCTATCTGACCGCTAATGTATAAGGTTTTCCCAGATAGAATAGCTTGTGAATATGGACCAATAGCTGCGGGAGCATTCTTAGTAGAAATTACTACTTTTGATGAATTGCAGGCAGCTATAAATACAACAAATAAAAATATTAAATATTTAGATAGGATTGTCAATTTCTATTTCCAAGATACTCTATCAAATATCATAACTGCTTCTTTATTATTTTTTCCTAGATTTTCTAGTGACAATGTATCTTCTTTAAATTCGCCAAAAGATTTTAACAGCTCACTAACTTCAGCATCTTTATTAATTGGATACTCGTGATTACCTTTTGCATATTTTGATTGTACTTTTTTGGTAGTAAGATATTCAACCAGTTTAATTGCATTAGCTCTGTTTGGAGAGTTTTTTATGAAGGCAGCACCCGAAATGTTAATATGAGAACCTCTATCATCTTGATTAGGAAAAAATACTCCAACTGATTTACCAGCTTCTACCTCTTGAGGGTTGTCAGAATTTAATAATTTACCCATATAGTAAGTATTAATTATTGCAATATCCCCTTCACCCGCAGCAATCGCTTTCACTTGATCCCTATCATTTCCTTTTGGTTCCCTTGCAAAATTAGCTACTAAATCAGCTGCCCATTTTGTAGCTACTTCGCTATTGTGATTGGCAATTATTGAAGCCAAGAGAGATTGATTATACATATTAGATGAAGATCTAACCAGTAATTTACCTTTCCATTTTGGGTCAGTCAAATCCTCGTATGTTGATAGTTCTTCTTTGTTTACTCTTTCTTTAGAATAAACTACTATTCTTCCTCTTTTTGTTAAGCCATACCAATGACCTTCTGGATCTCTTAAATTAGCTGGTATTGCATCATTTAATACCTGAGAACTAACAGATTCTGTTATACCTGCTTTTTTTGCCGACCACAAATTTCCTGCATCTACGGTTATTAAAATATCAGCTGGTGTATTTTCTGCTTCTTGTTGAATTTTTGTGATAAGCTGTTTTGCATCTGATTTTAATAGATTAATTTTGATACCAGTTTCTTTTTCAAAATCAGCAAATATTTCTTTGTCAATATCATAATGCCTGTGCGAGTAAACATTAACTTCATTTGATTTTTCTTCTTTAATTACTTCTTGTTTTTCTTTATTACAAGAAAATGCAAGAATTAGAGTCACTATTATTATAAAGTACTTTTTCATTTATATATCCACTATTATTGATTGGAACAAAACTATATATATATATAAATAGTACCAAATTTATCGTGTTTTTTGTAACCTAAAAATTGTTCTATTTAAAAATGAGCAACCCACAAAAAGATATTAATTGGATTTTAGTTTATACTACAAACACCATGCTCGAAGCAAATATGTTAAAAGCTAATTTAAGTGGTGCTAATATTCCGTGTGAAATATTATCGCAAGTTGATACCACAAGGATGTTTTCTGTTGGTGAACTTGCTATAGTAAAATTATTTGTTCCTTCAGATAATAAGGAAGAGGCTACATTAATAATTAATGACATTATAAATAATAACGACTAGCAAATTATTCTGCAATAACACCTATGCTTTCTTGCCAATAACTTGCAGAATTTGTTTCTTCTAATTTTACAGATTTTACAATGTAAATTCCATTTTTTAATTCTGTAATAAATTCATTCCCAGTAATAAATTCATCATTTAATTTTATTTTATCGCTTTCTAAGGACTCAGCAAAATAAACGTTGTAAAACTCTGATTCTGAGTTTTCCCATTTAATAAGCACATTATCAACCATTTCCTGTTTTGAAACATTGATTGGCGGATCTGTTACTAAAAGCTCCAAAGTGGGATCTCCATGAATGTTCATGTGAACACTTTTATCGAAAAATGAATATGCCCACGATTCATATTTATTATTTTGATTAACAAAGTCCAGAAA
>JAONBD010000084.1 GCA_028376765.1 Candidatus Kapaibacterium sp. | reverse complement strand
GGACATATCGAAGTATCTGCCGAAGAGAAAAACAATCAGATATTTGTATATGTTAAAGATACTGGGGTGGGTATCCCACCAGATATAATCGATAAAATATTAGGGGTTGGTTCTGCTATTACAACCGAGGGTACTAACAAAGAAAAAGGAACTGGCTTAGGGCTTCAACTTTGTAGGGAATTTGTTGAAAAAAATGATGGTACTTTAATGATTGAATCTGAACTAAACAAAGGTACTTGTTTTTATTTTAATTTACCTAAAGCAGAATAAATATTTTTTGTAATTTTGAAAAAATAGGATACGGAAATAATGACACCAGCAAAATTAAAAATCCAAGATAATCAATCTGAACAATTGCAAAGACTTGCTACTAGAATGGAGAGCACAAAAAATGCTTTTTTAGTAGAAATCGAAAAGTTTGTTGCTAATTGGATTGTTGATACAGTTGATAAATACATTACATTTTTGCCAGAAATAGCAAATATTAAATCTAAAGAAGAACTTGCTCAAATTCGTTACGATGCAAAATATATTGGTTTAGAGATTGCACAAAAGGTAAGTAATATTTTTTCAGAGGATAAAAACTGGTGGCATTTAAACAGAGATATTAATGATAAAAATTATTACAAAACAATAGATAATTTGCTAACTGACGAGCTTAAAATAGAGTTTGGAAGAGCAGGCTCAATTTTAAATTCGTATGGTTTTTTGCCAGCAATGGTAATCCCACTTCATGGTTTTATTAGTGTTCAGGGTGGAGATAATACATTGAATTTTAAATATCTTGATCCAATCCAATGGTCGAGAGATTCAAAAAGATTGATGGATAATTATTGGGAAGATTATAAATTTGCTCTTAAACTTATTTAGTATAAATTTTTTAAAAGTATAGAAAAAATTTGGGCTTGCTGTTGGCAAGCCTTTTTTATTTGTATACCACCCGCTCTTGCCTAATGTTAATCAAGAGAAAGTGTTTTTAGATTCAAAGGGGGTTTTCTACCAGCCTAATAAATATGCAAAAATAAGAGGAGCAACTATGGTTGCATCTGATTCTATTATATATTTTGGTGTATCAATATCGAGCTTGCCCCAAGTAATTTTTTCATTTGGTACGGCTCCAGAGTAAGACCCATAGCTTGTAGTTGAATCAGAAATTTGACAGAAATAGCTCCAAAATGGTACCCCATCTCTTTCCAAATCTTGGTGTAGCATAGGAACAACACAAATTGGGAAATCTCCAGCAATACCACCACCAATTTGGAAGAATCCAATTCCTTCTTTGCCTGATTGGTTTGTGTACCAATCAGCAAGCCACATCATATATTCAATTCCTGTTTTCATAATAGAAGGAGGAAAATCTCCAGTGATACAATGTGCTGCAAAAATATTCCCCATTGTCGAATCTTCCCAACCTGGAACAATAATAGGTAAATTCTTTTCAGCGGCAGCAATCATCCAAGAATCTTTTGGATCTATTTGATAGTACTGTTCTAGCACGCCCGAGTTTATCAGTTTATACATGTATTCGTGTGGGAAAAATCGCTTGTTAGTATTGTGTGTTTCTTTCCAAATATCAACTATATGATTTTCTAATCTTCTGAATGCTTCTTCTTCGGGAATACAAGTATCGGTTACTCTGTTTAAACCTTTATCCAATAAATCTCTTTCCTCTTTTGGAGATAAATCTCGGTAATTTGGTACTCTTTCGTAATGGTTGTGAGCAACCAAATTCATAATATCTTCTTCGAGATTAGCTCCTGTACAAGAAATTATAGCTACTTTATCTTGTCTAATCATCTCTGCTAATGATTTACCAAGCTCTGCTGTGGACATAGCACCTGCAAGGGTGATCATCATTTTTTTACCATCAGCTAAATGCTTTTCATATCCTTTTGCAGCATCAATTAGTGCAGCAGCATTAAAATGTTTGTAATGATTTAATATAAAATCGCTAATTGGTTTAGACATATAATTTTCCTTGTTTTTTACAAAAATAAGAAAATCTTATTTGATAGGAGTTTTAACTTCTACTAGTACAGTACGGCAATAAAATCTGCCTTCAGGAGAATTGTTATCGAATGGGATGTTCGCATTACCAATTCCTTTAACTTCCTTAAACTGATAATCTGGTATAATTTGCTTAATGAAATCTGCAACCGATTCTGCCCGTTTTTGAGATAAACTAGCATTGTATTTTGCTTCACCAAGTTTATCAGTTGATCCAGTAATTATAGTTTCGGAGTTACTTTTAATAGAAGTTGAAAGGAAATCACGAATCATCTTTTTATTACTTTTGGATATAATAGATTGGTCAAAATCAAATACTATTAGGTTTAATCTTCCAACCTCAAACTTATCCTTAGTATATGAGTATGGTATTTTCTTAGATATTATTTCGGTCTTTTCGTCTCTTTTTTCGAGTTTTAATTCGGCTACTAATTGTGAGCTAGGGTTAGCTATTTTAGTTATTTTTTCAATCATATCTTGAGGGAATCTAAAAGTATGCATCTCACCTGGGTTGCCAGCAATGTGATCTGTAAATAGCTTTTCACCGTCTATTAATATACTTAAACTAGCACTAATAATATTTGGATTTTTAGATAATTCAACTGGGAATTTAAGTGCATCAGGGTTGTAATTATATTCTAAAAAGTCGGAATGAGAAATGGGTGACAATATATTAGAATCGTCAGAGCTTATTTCCACTCTTCTATTTTCTTCTGCTCCTTCTTTATATTCCATATTTGTAGCTAAGCTTGGCAATATTTGAGCTTTAATAGAAATTCTATTAGGGTTTATATCCCAGTTTTCTACGAAGTATTTTTTTAATGTTTCTGCTCGTTTTTTCGAAATAATTAAAACAGAATCTCCGTTTAGTTCTTTACCATCACTTGTACCAGTAAGATTGATATTAGCATTAGGATTTTTACTCAAACGTGAACCAATAGTATTTAATAGATTATAATAAATTTCTAAAGTTTGCTTAGGTAAATTACCTTCCTGAAAACTATTTGGGTTAGATTTGAATTTTTTTGGAATGTTAATATTTCCTTCATCGAAGAATATATAAGGTAGCAATGGGTAGGTTTGAGTTACTACTGTTTCTAAGACATTCAAAGGTGTAGTTTCAAACTTTTTAATGTTATTTGTGATAGGAATAGAAACATCTATTTTTTTTGTTATTTCATTTTGTGGTTTAGATTCAATTTTGTTTTCTGTAATTTCATTTACAAATGTATCAACCTCTATTTTTTCATCAAGAGGCAAAGCTTCTTTTTTTGCAGATTTGAATCTATCAAAATAATCTCTGTTTTGATGGAAAGCAATAGAAATACCAGCCCTGAAAATCTGTGAACTCCAATTATACTGAGTATATGGTGCTTCTAATTGGTACATATAAGAAAATTGAGGAGAGATATTAATATCTTTGCTTATTTGCCAACTAGCACCAATTTCAAAATTAATAGCAGAGCTTGTTCTTCCACCAGAAATATCACCTTCATCTACAAGTTGGCTTGTTCTTCCATTTGGGAAAGTAACATTGTTTGGGGAGTTAACAAACTGGAAATTATCATAACTAGCATCAAAC
>JAONBD010000083.1 GCA_028376765.1 Candidatus Kapaibacterium sp. | reverse complement strand
CTTAAATGAATTGATAGAACTGAATCAAATAGAGGTCAGCTATTCTCCTTATAATCACCCGATTCTACCATTACTTGTTGATAGTAATTCGGCGAATGATTCCTTAAATAATTTAGATATTGAAGGGCTCGAATTTAAATGGGCTCAAGATTCTTTTAATCAGATAAAAAAATCAATCGAGAAATATAAAAATGATTTTAGAAAAAAGCAAGTTGGTATGTGGCCATCGGAGGGATCTCTTTCCAATGATGTTTTAAATCAATTAATTGAAAATGAAATAGATTGGACTGCCACCGATGAAATAATTTTAAAGAATTCTGATCCTAATTATAAATCTCTCGAAAAATACTTCCCAAGAAAGTATCAGAGTGACAAAGGAAATATTACGATATTCTTTAGGGATAATACAATAAGCGATAAAATTGGCTTTGCTTATCCTAACTGGGAACCTCAAAAAGCTGTGGACGACTTCTTTTTACTACTACATAATATAAGGAATGGTCTGATAGAGGAGTATGGAGAATTTGCATTAGATTATGCTTGTGTCAATATAATATTAGATGGAGAGAATTGTTGGGAATATTATCCAAATTTAGGTGTAGAATTTAGAAACAAGCTGATGCAACGCCTTAATGATGATAGCTATTTTGAATCTGTGTTATTTAAAGACGTTTGTAAAAATAACGAAACACTTTTAACTTTAAATAATATTAAAGCTGGATCTTGGATTAACGGAAATTTTAAAATATGGATTGGCGAAAAAATACATAAAAAGTCTTGGGAAATTCTATCGGATGTTAGATTAATGATCGAGGGTAAAAAAGATCATAAAAAGTACAGTATTGCTATGGAATACATTTACAGAGCAGAAAGTTCTGATTGGTTTTGGTGGTATTTTTCTGAGCACTGGGCACCTAATAAAGCAGATTTTGATGTGCTGTTCAGATACAATTTGGAAAAAGCTTTAAATATTCTTGGATTACCCATTCCTAGCTACTTAATAAAACCAATCTGGAGCAAGGAAGAACTAGAGAAAATGAAACAACATCTTTCTCAATCTTCTAACACAATGCATCAAGTATCTTTCTGATTATTTCATAGCTATACCCGTTGCGTTGTAATAAATTACTTATTGAACTTTGTTGTTTAATAAGTGGTTTATTTTTAATTGTAAGTAACTTCTTTTCAGAAATTTGTAAAGCACGTTCTAGTTCTTTTTCTGGGCTAATAATCTCATCAATATTTTGTTTTACAAAATCTTTATCCACGCCTTTTAAAGAGAGTTCATTTATAAGCCTATAATTAGTCCATGCCTTAATCTTAAATTTTTCTTTGATGTATTGTACAGTAAGTTCTTCGTCGTTTATTAGCTTATATTCTTTTGCGAACTTTATAACCTCATTCACTATTCTATTTTCAAATCCTAATTTGATTATTTTTAATTCTAACTCTTTTTGAAATCGTGGCTTATAGTTTAGAAATTTTAGTGCAGCAGATTTTGCGTTGATTAAATTACTATCGTAAATCATTTGAGTTATATTGGTAGAGTCAAGAGTATAACCTTTTACAATTGAATATTTTAATGCAATATCAATATGCAGGATTAAACTTTCTCTGTTATCAAATGAGATGTCAACATATTTTTTATCAAGCGAGGATATTTTATTTACGATAAAATTTTGCATATTGCATAGTAGAATTAAATTTTAACAAAACTATTGAAATAAATTGGATAAAAAACCTAGAATTCTAGTTGTTGAAGATGAGATTACAAACACAATCTTAATGAAAAGGTTGCTTTTAAAAGCGAAATATGACGTAGTAATAGCTTTTAATGGTAATGAAGCAGTCAAAGAACTTGAAAAAAGTAGTTTCGACGCTGTTCTAACTGATTGGATGATGCCACAAATGGATGGTATCGAATTAATTAAAAAAATCAGAGAGAACACCAAACCATTACCATATATTATAATGATTACTGCTTTAGTATCCGATGGTGCTAAAAGTCATGCCTTGGAATCTGGTGCCGATGATTATATAGCTAAGCCTATAGATATCAATGAGCTTTTAACTAGATTGCAAGATGGTCTTAATAAAAGATCAGGTAAGGCTGATCCAAACCCTCCCAAAAAATTTGAAATATCTAAAAACATTAAACCAAAGCATGTTGGTGTAGCAATTGCCACTTCTACTGGAGGTCCACCAGCGTTAATAAAATTTTTGAAAGCTATTGACCCAACAATAAATGCTACATTGTATGTTGTCCAACATGGCCCACCATGGATGCTAGAAACTTTTTCTCAACGTTTAGATTCTGAAATAGAATTTAATGTTCAGCTTGGAGCAGAAAATAAATATGCAGAAAAAGGTTCTGTTTATGTCGCGCCAGGAGATTTCCATTTGATGGTTGACAATAGCAAATATAAACTGAAATTGGATGATGGACCAAAAGAAAATTTTGTTAGGCCCGCTGCTGATGTTTTGTTTAGATCGGTTGCAAAATGGTATGGCGAATTTTCTTGTGGTGTAGTTCTTACTGGATTAGGTAGAGACGGAACTGCTGGTAGCGAAATTATTTCTGAAGCTGGCGGTAGAATATTTGCCCAAAATCCCACTGATGCTGTCGCACCTTCTATGCCTACTTCTGTTATTGGTAAAGTTGATAAAGTAGTAACTGCTGATCTTGAAGCGCTTGCTAAGAAATTATCAAATCATATTCACTCAATAAGTAAAAAACTATAAGTTGTTGAATATGCTTGATAAATTAGACGAAATTCAAAAAAGAAAGAAGGGGCTTAAGTCAGAATATCAAGAGCTTGCACTAGTTACTGATTCTACAAGCCAATCATTAGTTTATATAGATAAATGGCTTAATTCTAAAGATGATAAACTAATTGCAACTGCTACTTCTTTTATTGATGAACTAGGAGCAATCAAACCCGATTTATGTACTAGGTTTACAGGCAGTTTACTTGAACTAATCACAAATAAAAGTAATAGAATTGTTTGGGGTTCTCTTACAGCCTTAGAGTCTTATGCTGATTTAATACACGATAAATTATATAATAATTTCAACTTGATTATAAATGCATTAGAAAATGGATCTGTTGTAGCAAAAGATCATGTTGTTCAAATTCTACAAAAATTATCCAAATATGATCAGTATTATAAGGATTGTATTGTAATTATGATTGAACAAATACGAGTATGTGCCCCTAATCAATTAGGCCAGTATTCGGAAAGATGCTTTGATGTAATTAAACAAGAAGATGCTGATGATTTTATGGAATCATTAAGGCTAAGATTTGCAGGATTGGACAACCACCATCATGTTCGTAGGATTCAAAATTTATTAGATCTTACAAGCAAAAAATTTAATAAATAAATTTATCACTTATGGTATTTGTTCCTCACCATCCAATTCATTTATAATAAATATTTCTAAAGGGTGTTTTTGTGATAAATCTATCTCTTCTTTTTTCTTAGTTTTAAATTTCTCAGCTTCTGATTTTAAATTATCAGCACTATTTATAGGGTCGCTATCTATTTCTAAGTGATTGACTGAAATATCGATATTAACCTTAAAAAATTCTTCCAGTAATTTTTTTAATTGATCTTTTTTGGAATTGATTTCTAAAACAAAAAACTCTACATCGCTAGTTAAATCAATTTTATTATCATAAAAATTAACATCCAT
>JAONBD010000081.1 GCA_028376765.1 Candidatus Kapaibacterium sp. | reverse complement strand
AAAACAGTAGGAAGTAAATATGCTGTGGCTACTGTAAACGGAACAACAGCCCTGCACATAGCTCTTTTGCTTTCAGATGTGAAGCATGATGATGAGGTAATAACACAGCCATTAACTTTTGTTGCTACTTGTAATGCAATAAGCTATTGTGGAGCTAAGCCGATTTTTGTTGATGTGGACCTTGATACATTGGGCATGAGTCCTGAAATATTAACTACTTTCTTGGAAAGTAGCTGCGATATAATAGACGGTAAATGCGTAAACAAGTCAACAGGTAGGGCAATTAAAGCCTGCCTTCCAATGCATACTTTCGGGCACCCTTGCAGAATTGATGAAATAAAGTTAATTTGTGAAAAGTGGTATATAACTTTAGTCGAGGATAGTGCCGAATCATTAGGTAGTTATTACAAAGGAAAACATACTGGAACATTTGGAAGATTAGGAACTTTTTCCTTCAACGGCAACAAGATAATAACTTCTGGCGGTGGTGGAGTAATTATTACTGACAATGAAAAGTTAGCAAAAAAAGCTAAACATTTGACAACCACAGCTAAAGTTCCACACAAATATGAATATGTGCATGATGAGATTGGGTTCAACTATAGAATGCCCAATTTAAACGCAGCTTTGCTTGTAGCACAATTAGAAAATTTAGATAAGTTTTTGGAGTCAAAAAGAAAATTAGCAACTTTGTATAAAGACTTCTTCAAATCTTCAGGAGTTGAATTCTTTTGTGAACCAAAAAATGCAAAGTCAAACTATTGGTTGCAAACAATAAAGCTTAAAAGTAAAAAAGAGCGTGATGAATTCTTAGAATTCACAAACCAAAATGGCGTAATGACTAGACCAATCTGGAAACTAATGAGTGATCTTGAAATGTTCAAAAACTGCCAAAAATCTGACTTAAGCAATTCTATAAATTTAGCAGATAGAATTGTTAACCTTCCAAGTAGCGTGAGGGTTTGATGGAAGAAATTTTAATAATTGGTGGTGGAGGTCACGCTAAGTCTGTAATTGACGTAATTGAACAGCAGAAAAAATATAAAATAGTTGGTATCATTGATACTTCGGAAAATTTGGGCAAGGAAATTCTTGGTCATAAAGTTATTGGAACTGATGAAAATTTGCCTGAATTTAAAACTAAAGTTAAAAATGCAACAATAGCAATTGGGCAAATAAAAACAAATGAATTAAGAGTTAGCATCTTTAAAAGATTAAAGAAGTTAGGGTTTAACTTGCCAGTAATCATTTCACCCTTTGCTTATGTATCTAAATATTCAAAAATTGATGAGGGTACAGTTATATTTCACCATGCAGTAGTGAATGCTGGATCAACAATTGGAAAGAATTGTATAATAAATACAAAAGCTTTAATAGAACATGATGCAATTATTCAAGACCACTGTCATATAAGTACTGGTGGAATTGTTAATGGAGGAGCTATTGTAAAATCTAATACTTTTTTTGGTAGTAACGCAGTAAGCAGAGAAAATATTGAAATTGAAGGATTCATCAAAGCAGGAAGTCTAGCCAAATGAGAAAAGTTTTCATTATAGCAGAAGCAGGAGTAAATCATAATGGATCAGTTGAAATAGCTAAAAAGCTAATAGATGTTGCAGCTGATGCCGGAGCTGATGCTGTTAAATTCCAAACATTTAAGGCTGTAAATCTAGTGTCTAAAAATACTCAAAAAGCTGAATATCAAAAGCAAACTACTGGTGCTAATGAGTCTCAATTTGATATGATTAAAAAATTGGAACTCGATATTGACACACATAAAGATTTAATGAGTTATTGCTCTTCAAAAAAAATAACTTTTCTATCTACTCCTTTTGACCATGATAGCATTAATCTTTTAAATGAACTCGGACTTGAAGTATTTAAGATACCTAGTGGAGAAATTACAAATCTTCCGTATTTGAAACACATTGGAAAATTAAATAAAAGTGTAATCCTATCAACTGGAATGGCTGATATTGGAGAAATTGAAGATGCCCTTGATGTGCTATTAGCTGCTGGCACAAAAAAAGAAAATATTACTGTTTTACACGCAAATACTGAATATCCAACTCCTATGGAAGATGTAAATCTTAGAGCAATGGTAACAATTGGCAATACATTTGATATAAAATACGGATATAGCGATCATACTCTTGGGATTGAAATTGACATAGCAGCAGCCGCACTTGGTGCAACTGTTATTGAAAAGCATTTTACCTTAGATAGAAATATGGATGGCCCAGACCATAAAGCAAGCTTGGAACCAAATGAATTAAAGGCCATGATTTCAAGTATTAGAAATATTGAAGTAGCTTTGGGTAGCTCTTTAAAAAAAGCAAGTCCAAGCGAATCAAAAAACAAACCCATTGCGAGAAAATCACTTGTAGCTAAGACTATGATAAAAGATGGTGATGTTTTTACAAAAGATAATTTAGCAATTAAAAGACCTGGAAATGGAATTAGCCCTATGCGTTGGGATGAAATTATAGGAACTACTGCTCAAAAGGATTATCAAGAAGATGAGTTGATATGAAAAGAAAAGTTTGTGTAGTAACCGGTACACGTGCGGAATATGGTCTCTTATTCTGGTTAATAAAAGGAATTCAAGCTGATAGCACACTAGAATTACAGTTAATTGCAACAGGAATGCACCTCAGTACAGAATTTGGATTAACTTATACTGAGATTGAAAAAGATTTTAAGATAGACAAAAAAATTGAAATTCTTCTCGCCTCAGATTCACATATTGGTATTTCTAAATCAATGGGTCTTGCCCAAATTAGTTTTGCTGAAGCTTATGAAGAATTAAAACCTGATCTATTAGTTATTTTAGGAGATAGGTATGAAATTTTCAGTGCTGCAAGTGCAGCAATGATTGCCAAAATTCCAATTGCACACTTGCATGGTGGGGAAGCAACTGAAGGCTTGATTGATGAACCTATCAGACATAGCATTACTAAAATGAGTCATTTGCATTTCGTGGCAGCAGAAGAATATAGAAACAGAGTAATACAACTTGGTGAGAATCCTGATAGAGTATTTAATGTAGGTGGAATGGGCATTGAAAATATACTCAGATTAAGCTTATTAAACAAAGAAGAATTTGAAGGATCCATAGACTTTAAACTAAATGAGAAAAATTTACTAGTCACTTTTCATCCAGTTACATTAGAAAATTCAACTTCAAAAAATCAGTTTCAAAATCTTTTAGATGCCTTAGATGAGCTTAAAAGCACTAACATAATATTTACAAAAGCAAACAGCGATACTGATGGTAGAGTAATTAATCAAATGATAGATGAATATGTAAATAATAATTCTGAAAAATCTAAAGTATTTACTTCATTAGGTCAATTAAGATATTTAAGTGCATTACAATTTGTTGACGCAGTAGTTGGGAACAGCTCAAGTGGATTAGCAGAAGCACCAAGTTTTAAAATAGGGACTATCAATATAGGTGATCGCCAAAAAGGTAGAATAAAAGCTGAAAGTATAATTGATTCTCTGCCCACAAAACGCTCTATCCAACAATCCTTAATTAAACTTTATTCCAATAATTTTCAAGATGTTTTAAGAAACGTTAAGAATCCTTACGGTGAAGGTGAATCAAGCAAAATAATAATTTCTGAACTCAAAAATATAAATCTAAAAAACATTTTAAAGAAATCTTTCTATAATATTAAGGTGCCAAGATGAGAATAGTTTTTATTGGTACAGTAGAGTTTTCGAAAAAAGCTCTAAAAAAATTAATAGAAATTGATGC
>JAONBD010000080.1 GCA_028376765.1 Candidatus Kapaibacterium sp. | reverse complement strand
TATCAAAATCTTCAGCATTGCTGAAGAAAATTGACATTAATAATATGATAATTAGTTTTTTCATAAAAAAAGCCGGTTATTTCTTTTTAAGAGACAACCGGCAAATTATAAAAGTTTAAATAGAATTAGAAATCCATTATCACATTTAATCTATGAATAAATCCAAAATTATTTGTTGGATTTGCAGAGTACTCTAAAGTACCATCAAAATCACCACTTAAATATTTAATTCCGGCACCACCAGATAAACCCAATTGGTCGTTTCCATAATAGTATCCACCTCTTAATGATAATATATCATTCCAAGTATATTCTGCACCTAGAGCAAATTGTTCTGGGGCATCACTCATGGTTACAAAATCAGCAGATGCTAATAGATAATGCTTTTCAGAATCAATAATATCCTTAGATAATCCAGCTCTAAAAATTAGAGGTAACGAAAATGGCCATGCTGGAACAACAACTGCTAAATCAGATTGAGTCCCACCATTATCTGGAGATTTAACATTATCAATTTGATTAGTTTGAACTTGCAATGCAGTACCAGAATAAGTTCTTTCCGCACTTAAGTTATGAATAGAAAAACCTAATTTGATACCTTCAATATTTGTATCGTACATTGTTCCAATATCGAATGCAAAGCCACCAGCTGATACTGTTTCAAATGCATTTTGAACATATTTAGCATTGATACCAAAACTAAATTGTTCTGTAAGATTACCATGAAAACCAGCACCAAACATAACATCATTTACCGAATAGTTTGATCCAGTTCCATCAGGTCTATTGATTGTAGTAACAGGTATATCGTTAACACCAAAAGATAAGAAAAACACACTTACTGTAAAATCATCATTTATTGGTGCAGCAATGGCTGCATAATTTTGTTGATAATCAGCAAACCAAGAAGTGTAAGATACATATACTTGAATATCATCAATTGCCGCAACTCCAGCTGGGTTCCAGTGAATAGCTGATAGGTCATTTACTACAGCTGTTGCTGCTCCACCCATTGCATTTGCTCTTGCACCAGGACCAATTTTCAAAAATTGACCTCCAGCAGAACCTGCTTTTGAAAAGCCATCTCCACCAGAACTTGTTCCAGTAACATCAGTACCTGATTGTGCAAATAATGAACCTAAACTAATGCCTAATAAAATTATTATTTTTTTCATTTTTATTCTCCTTAATCTTCAATTACTCTGTAACTACCAACAACTATGGAGAAAGTTTTAGCAACTTCTGCCCCGTTTGCTTTTATTAAAGCCACTAATGTCTGTGATTGAGCTCTTAGGCCACTCTTAGTCATAATATCCCAAACTGCAACTGCTCTCTTATCACCATCCAATTTAGAGTTATGATCTATTTTCTGGATTAATTCACCGTTTTGAGTATATATCTCAATTGTACATATCTCAGGCAATCTTTGGAAATAAATATCAGATGCAAATGGTGATTGTTGATTTTCATGTGTTATGAAGTAAGGATTTGGAGATATTGAAATATTCTCCATTTCACTTTCAGAAAATGATTCTTGTCCTTCACTACCAGAAGTTACAACAGCTTTTACTGTAAAGCCAGGCCAAGGTAAACCTTGAGCACTACCCCAAGTAGCTAACTCTACTTGATCACCAGCTTGGAAGTCAGGTAAATTTTCAATTTCTTCTACAGTGTATGAATCATCAATTTGCCAATAAGGATTCTGACCAGGAGAAGTAGGTCTTCTTGTTCCAACGTTCACCCTATCAAATGCAAATTTAGCTCCAGCTACATTAACAATATTCGTAAAGTCAATTGTTATTCCCGAACCATCTGTAGCAATACCACTTAAGTAATATTTACCTTGCAATCCAGAGAAACTTGGTCTATCTCCAATATTTTCATCTTTAAATTCATATTCATCAGATGTTGGATAAGCAAAAGATCTTTCATGCTTTAAGAAACCAAACCCATCTCTAACATCTACCCAACCAATTGAATATATATTATAATTACCTAAGAAATCTTGAGGATCAACTCCTATTCTTGGTAGGTTAGCTGGGTGAGGATAGAATAAATAATCTTGACCATCTGCTAAAGTTTGAGGAACTTCTTGAGTTGGCAAAATAAAGTTTTCCATTTCTCTTGGCATTTCTACAACAATTGAATCACCAGTTAACTCATCATATCTTTTAAATTCAGTTTGGTTAACAATTTTAATATTCAAATAAGGAATTCTAAATTCTTTTGTTTGTCTTGAATTAGGATTTTGTCCACCGTAGGAAACTTCAACAATTTCCTCACCACCAGCTTCAAATTCTAGTAAATATGTTCCACCACCATTATTAAAACTAGTATTTACAGAGCCTTGTAAATCTCTATAAGGTATGGCTCTGTCTTGTGTACCATCACTATTAAATACTGATATAGGATCATTTCCTGTTCCATCATCTTCAGCTCTTGTTCTTGAACTTGTTCCCACAATTGGATTTTCTACTACTCGGTTTGTTATTACTCTATTTGAATCTCTTGAAGAAATATCATTACTTGAATAAGTAATTGGTTGTAAGTTCATCTTTACTGAGCTAGCTTGATCTAGCGGAGTCATGCTAAGTGGTCTATAAAACCCACCTAATTGTTTAACTGTATAGTCATATTCAAAACCAAGAATTCCAAATGCATCATCAGAATAACCACCTGCATAACACCAAGATTTATCCAAAATACCTGTTGTAAAATGACCTGTTCTGATATCTGATTGCGTACTTAATGGTTTGTGCATTGTAATTGTTCTAGTTGTAAATAATCCATCCACATAAGTAGTATCAACTATAACTGGATCTTCAGAAGGTGTTACAACATAAGAAGCTGCATTTTCAGTTAATTGTCTTCTAATTCCAAAATCACATGCAGTTGGTTCAAATTGAGTTACTGATGAGTAAAGTAACTGGTCATTTTCACTAATATTAGTTAATACTAAATCCCTGTACATCAAATCAAAGAAGAAAATTCTATCTTCGTTCTGCTGACCTTGCTCAGTGAAACCAGTATTAACCCATCTTGGAGCAAAAGTTAATTCTAATGTATCACCAGCAAATTTTTGTTGTAATCTATCTTCATCAATTGCAAAGAAATTCATATTATGGATACCACCCATTCTTAATGAGTCAATTTCGATAATTTCTATTCTTGCTTTTTTACCAACTGGTGGCGCTTCTGGATAAGCTGCAACAATACTTTTTATATTTGTTGCATCAGGAGAGAAGGTTGTGATATTTGGTATTTGAGAAATATCTTTTATCCAATCACCTTCATCAAATGGTACAATACGATAGTAATAAGGTACATTATTAATTAATTTCTCAGTTGAAGTTGGATCTTCATTAAAAGTAATAATGTTATCATTATTATCATCACCTAAATCGATGAATGTTCTATTATTTGTAGTTCTTGTAAACCAATCACCAAAAACTCCCTTTCTTACCATATCATGTTCTTCGAATGGATAAAGATTAACATCTATAATTGGATTACCATTTTCATCTTTTATTGTGTCTTGAGTATTTGGATTAATTCTATATTCTTCTTGAGCAATTTTTGGAAACTCAATTCTTACTTGACCATCTGCAATCCATTCATGCAAAGAATCTAATACTAGATTTGCATGCTCTGGATCTTCCAATATTTCTTGATTTGTTCTTTTTATCGAAACATCGACAACAAATTCACCAGTAGATAATTCTTTTAATGAATTGTAATAGAAAACGGTATCAACAGTTGTTGTTTCGATTTCTT
>JAONBD010000082.1 GCA_028376765.1 Candidatus Kapaibacterium sp. | reverse complement strand
ACTGTAGGGTTGTTTACATAAGATTCAATTTTTACATAGATTAAGAAATTTTCAGTTATTTTTAACAATCTATCACAAGAAGTAAGAATGTCATCTGTTAGCTCACCAACATCTTCTTTTGTAAAGGCATCAAAATCGTTTGAAAGAATTTTTGCTGAACCTTTTACTTGATTAATTACAGTTCTAAACTCGTGGGGCAGAGCATAGTTTAGATTTTTACCTACTTCTTCTACTTTTTTTTGTATTTTTTGTTCTACTAGGCTATATTTTTTCCATTGTGTATCAATTGCAGCAAGGAGCTCGTCTCTTGTATATGGTTTAACAAGAAAATCGTCAGCACCTTTTTCCATGCCTTTTCTCATATTTTCTTTTTCTGTGAATGCAGTAAGAAATATAAAAGGAATGGAGCTTGTAGATTCTAAGGCTCGAACTTGGTCTATTACACCATAACCATCAAGATTAGGCATTGATATATCGCATAGAATTAAATCTGGTAAATGCTCTTTGGCAGCAGCAACACCTTCTAATCCATCATTAGCAGTAACAACTTCGTATCCTTCGAAAGATAACAAAGTAGAAGTACTATCAAGTATAAACTCCGCATCATCAATAACTAAGATTTTTTTCATTTTGCAAAAAGAGTTTCTTATAAATATTTTATTTCAATGCTTCTATTTTCAGATTCATGAATACTAGTTTTAATATAAATTTCAATTCTATCTTTCGGTAATTGCTTAAAAGAATTTTCTGACCATTCAATCAACTTTACCGATGAGTCATCATCCATTATTTCGTGAAAACCTATATCAAATAGTTCTTCTTCAGATTTTAATCTATACAAATCAAAATGATAAACTGTTTTGATACCTAAAGTATTAACACAATCGTATTGATTAATAATAGCAAAAGTTGGGCTGGTAACCATTTGTTTAGAGCCTAAGCTCAAACAAATACCTTTGATAAACTCAGTCTTACCAGCTCCTAATCCTCCAAAAAAAGCTATGGTATTTCCAGCTTCCAACTTCATTCCAAACTCTTTTCCAAAGCTAAAAGTCTGCTCGGGACTACTAGTTTCTTTGCTGAAAGTTTTCATAAAATTGAAAATATATTAATGGAATATAAGAAATATTTACGAAATAACAATTTTTAATTTTCTGCCAACCACCTTTCGGCATCGATAGCTGCGGCACATCCAGTACCAGCAGCAGTTACTGCCTGACGGTAAACCCAATCCATAGCGTCACCACAAGCAAAAACACCTTCGATATTAGTATAAGTCGATTTTCCTACGGTATGGATATAACCAGTTTCATTCATATCAATTATTCCATTAAAGATTTCTGTGTTTGGTTTATGACCTATTGCAATAAAGGCTCCACCACATTCTATTTCTTTAAGTTCACCATTTTGGGTATTTTTTGTTCTTACACCAGTTAGCTTTTTAATACCATTCTGCTCAGAACCTAAAAATTCATCTATAGTAACATTTTCAATTATATCTATTCTATCATGCTCTCTTGCCCTTTGTAGCATAATGTTAGAAGCTTTGAAATTTGAGCTTCTGTTTAGCAAAGTTACTCTATCTCCAAATTTGGTTAAAAATAAAGCTTCTTCCATTGCAGTATCTCCACCACCAATAACAACTAGGTTTTTTTCTCCTTTAAAGAAAAAACCATCGCAGGTAGCACAAGCACTGATTCCAGAACCCCAATAAGTATTTTCTGATTCTATACCAAGGGTCTTAGCAGTAGCACCAGTTGAGATAATAACAGAATCGGCTGTGTATTCTTTTTTATCAGATTTTATTTTGAATGGCTTGTTGCTAAAATCAACCTTATCAACTGTTTCAAATCTTGTTTCGGTTCCGAATTTTTTAGCTTGTGATTTGAATTCTTCCATCATAGCAGGGCCCATAATCCCATTAGGATAACCTGGATAATTTTCTACATCAGTTGTAATTGTTAACTGCCCACCAGGTTGCTGACCTTCTAATACTAATGTATCAATATTCGCTCTTGATGAATATAAAGCAGCTGTTAGACCTGCTGGTCCCGATCCAATTATTATAATTTTTCTGTGTTCTGTCATAATTTTCCTTTTAGATTTAAATTTTTTAGAGGAGACGATAGGTGTTTTAAAATAGTCTCGAACTCGTAATCCTTAAATTACAAAATTTAAAGCAGACTTTGCATTTCTCTTTAAACCACTAAATTTTGTCCTAATGATAGGTTGCCCAGCAAACCTATCAATAAATTCTTTTTCTGATATTTCGGAGCTTTCAAGCAAATCTAATTGAGTTGTATTATCTCGAGGGTAAAATTCTTTTTCGGTATTTAATATGTTCTTATGATTGTTCCATGGGCAAACTTCTTGACAAATATCACAACCAAAAATCCATTTATTTTGATTCTCTGTTATATTTTTTGGCAAGGTTTCACCACGATATTCTATTGTCCAGTACGATATACATTTTCGTGAATCAACAATATATGGTTCAGTAATTGCACCTGTGGGGCAAGCTTTAATGCACTTTGTACATTTCCCACACATATCTAATACTGGGCTGTCAGCTTCTATTTCTTGATCTACTAACATTGTTGAAAGAAAAAAAAATGAACCCAACTTTTTATTTAAGATTAAGGAGTTTTTAGCTCTTGCACCTATTCCAGATATAACAGCCCAGTCTCTTTCTGCAATTGGTCCACTATCTACAAAATATTTTGTTTTGATCTTTTTCGATTCTAAATATTTGCTGATTTTTTTTAGCTTATTTTTTAATACTTTGTGATAATCTCTACCCATTGCATATCTAGCAATTTTGCCATATCCTTCGACAGGTAAATGGTCTATTCCATTGTTATAACTATGAGCAAATACAATAACTGTTTTGCAATTTTCAAGCAAAAGAGAGGGATCATCTCTTAAGGGTAAATGATTCTTTATCCAGTCCATATCTGCATGAAAATCGTTATCAATCCATTTTTTAAGATTTTTAGTTTGTTGCTCCAATTTTTGATATTTAGCAAATTTTATTTCAGAGAAACCAAGGCTTTTTGCTAAATCAATTATATTACTTTTCATATTTTTAGTTTACCCTTTTAAAGAACCCGCAATCAATCCTCTAATTATTTTTTTTCTGAAAAGTAAATAAAGTACTATTATTGGTAAAGCTGATATTGATGCTCCAGCCATTAGATGCCCCCAATCAATCGATTGTTTTCCTAAATAAAATGTGAGCCCCACTGGTAAAGTTCGCATATCTTCGGAATTTGTAAAAAGGAACGGAAATAAGAAAACATTCCAATTACCTAAAAATGTATAAATAGCCAAAACTGTTAATATCGGTCTGCTAATTGGGAAAACGATTTTTGATAATATTTGAAAATTATTTGCTCCATCAATTCTAGCAGCATTTTCAATTTCTACAGGTATTTTTTCAATATATTGCTTTACTAAAAAAATGCCAAAGGGTGTAATTAGCCAGGGAATTATTAATGCTTTATAAGTATCTATCCATGAAAAACTGACCATAAGTCTATAAAGCGGAATCATTATTACATGAGCTGGAATCATTAAAACTGATATAATTGTAAGCATCATAATATCTGATAATTTTGATTTCCAGCGGGCTAGCGTATAGGCAACTCCAAAGCAAAATATTACATTTCCAATTGTAACAATAGTAGAAACAATAAACGAATTTAGAAAATATCTGTT
>JAONBD010000008.1 GCA_028376765.1 Candidatus Kapaibacterium sp. | reverse complement strand
ATAATAAATAATTCATTTACATTAAAAACAGGAGTCCACAGATGAGAACCCGCAGAACATTTTCCAATAGCTTTAAGCAAAAAGCCATTAAAGATGCTAATATGGCCAACCAATACTATAAATGTAATTATTAATGTCATGATGACAACTATTCCAAAATCTAACTAAAAGAAGCAACTTAAGTTGATAACTTTTTGATTCGCGACCATCAAAATACAAAAACTTCTTAAACTTCCAATAAAAAACTGATTCGGTTAAATCACTATCAAGTCTATTCCATATTTTAGAATCTTCATCCCCATTAAAATATGAATCTTCTATCAGAGGGTACACATTATTTTTTTTAACAATTCCATTAGTGTCTATACTTACAGATAATAGAAAAGTTATGTCGATTAAATCCTCTTTCCAATCTAAGTAATCAAAATTAGGTTTTTGATATTCTAAAATAAGTGAGTCCATCCGAATTTCTCCATCTGGAAAATATGGATTTATGTCAATCTTAACAAACGATTGACCTAATAGAAAAATTGAAGAAAACAAATACATAATTATTCTAATCATCTTTAGCCTCATCTATTTTTGCACGAGTTTCATAGGCTTTAATTGCCCATTTTACAAATATTGTAGCATCATCATTATATTTGTCGGATACAATTCCTGAGTGCTTATAATTTTGAGTAGCATTAGATTGTGATGAAATTAAAGCGAAGGAACTCTGATTAAAATCTTCTTTTAGGCTAAAGTATCTTGTTTCAGTTTTGCTTTTTGGGCTAGAAACAGATAGATACTCCATATATCCAAAATAACTATTTAAATCGTTTACCTCAAAACAATCTGATTCTACAATTCTTGAGTCGATAACATCAAAAGATGATAAATCTCCGTTGAAAGTTTCCTTATAAAGTCTGGTACCAGCAGAATTTGGTGGGTTAGTGTAAAATAAATCATTATCGAATATCGAATACGTTAGATTGTTTAAATACAGTGTTTTATCTGATTGATAATAAGCAGTGTGTAAACTTATCGGATAAATATTGATTTGATCTATTTGACCTTTAAATCCATGATAATTATTACTTACCAGATTATCAATTACTTTTCCATGTGGTAAGTTTCCGAAAGTTAATGCCTGCTCAGTGTTAATGGAAGAATTTGCGGTAACGTTTTATGGACTAGATAAGTTTGAAGAAACACTAAACAAAACATCAGTGTTTGAGCTTGCTTCATATGAAATAGTAATGTGGTTCCATAAACCAAATTGTATATTAGATTTTATGGTCTTGCTTTTACCTAACGAGCTACCAAACAAATCTTCTAAATAATTAAAAGTTATGTCACCGTTTGGTTCCAGTTCAACTCTCCAAAAATCTTCAATTTTTGTGACCCCAGCGACCAATACTTGATTAGAAGCAATTATATTTCCGGCTTTAAAAGGCTTGATCCAAAAGCTTATTATCCAAGCGTCATTATTCAAAATATCTGAATTTGTTAGAACAACGCTAGAACTATCAGTTTCTAATACCAAAGCTGGATTTTGTTGACCGAATAGGAGTGAACCATTCAGGATTAACACAATTTTAAAAATTAACTTCATTTATATAAATCCTCTAAAAAATTTGATTAACAAATATAATAATTATTTTAAAAGTGATAAATATTGCAATGAAGTAGATACTTCATTTTTATGTTGATTTATGATTTAGTAAATTATTGATTGAATTATAAATATTTCCCCAACCATTTTCATAATATTAATAAATGGTTTTCAGCATAATTTGTTTTCGGTGTTGTCTCAAATATAAAAAGACAAACCTATCTGTATTATTCTTTGAGTTTTGACAGAAGTTAAAAGTAATTGTAATCCATTTGTATGTAAAGATAAATTACATTCGTATTTCATGAAATATTTGCAAAATCAGGTTTCATCATTAAAAATCTTTTTCAAAAGTGAGTGAGCGTAAGTGAATGAGATATAATAGGTGATGTGTGAGGAGTGGTTAAAGTAAATTTAAATTGATATTGTTAAAAAGTGGAGATGGCGGGAGTCGAACCCGCGTCCGGAAAACCAAAGCAATCAGGCTACTACATGTTTATCCTTTCATTGAATTTTCATAGATTATTTAGCCGAGAGGCAAGCGATAACCCATTATCTACATGTTGTCTTACAAGCTATGCTGTAGCTCAAAGCTCGCCAGCTTCTCTAATTCGTCGTCTTAAAGAAAACCGAGAAGCGAATTCCCAATAAGACGGACTGCACTAATTAGGCAGCCATTGCGTAGTTGTTTTCGCCAGTTATGACTTTAAATCGTGTGTATTAAAGTGCCGAGACGAAATGCAGCACTACATGCAACCTAGACCCTAACGTTTACCGTCGAATCCGGTACATCCCCATATTTTCAATGAACGAGTAATACAAATTTACTAATTATATTGAAAGAAGTAATCAATTGTTTATTTATTACACTTATTATTGGCAAATTTCTATTAGACCTTTATATTTTTATATCTTTGCAACTAACTAATTTCATTAATCGTTATTAGCTAAATACAAATAAAAAATATGAGTTTTTGGTCTAAACATCCTGTACGATTTAAGTATCTTTTTTTAGCATTAAGTTTGATGTTATTCTTTCTTCTTGCTAAAAATTTTTATAATATTGTTACAACTTCTGACGATCAAAATTCCTATTTAAACCCTCCTTCAAGGATTTATTTAACCAAACCACTAGTCAACAACAAACTTAAAACTGAAGGTATCAACGAATCATTAATTGATCCTGGAGTGTTTATTTTATCATTAAACAATAAAAGATTATCTACCGAAATTCAAATTTATAGG
Source organism: Candidatus Kapaibacterium sp. (assembly GCA_028376765.1). GTDB lineage: Bacteria > Bacteroidota > Ignavibacteria > Kapaibacteriales > UBA2268 > JAJRPT01. The sequence continues at coordinate 57,929 of JAONBD010000008.1, read as the reverse complement.
TATTTAGATGAATTCGATCAAGAAGATAATATTGAATTTGTACTTTATAGGTTTTCGCCATCGGATTCAAGCTTAGGTTTTTTAGATACGATTCATACAACAAAATCTCAAATTCAAGATGACTTTTTTAAATACCTTTATTCATGTGTGGTTGTTTTAGATGTTTTAAAAGGTGGTGTATCTGATGTTGCTGGTCTGCAAAAAGGCGATATTATTACTCATATTAATGGAAAGATATTCTCATCTGGCGAAGATGCCCATAGAATGGTTGCTGGTAATAAGAGGGGGGAAGATTTAGTATATTCAATTCTTAGAAATAACAATCAGAAGCAAATAAATATAGAATTAGCTAGATTTCAGCTACCTATAGATTATTTGTTAACATTGATATTTGGTCTAGTTTATATGTTATTAGGTCTTTGGATTGGATATTTTCGCCCGGCAATATATTCTGCAAGATTGATAGGTGGAGGCTTGCTCCTATTTGGTTTATCCCTATCACTGCTTTCTTACGGTGAGTTTACTCTAATTTTATTCGAATTTTTAGGATTATTAAATATCTATATAGCAAGATTTGCACTAGTGTTTTCAATACCTATTATTGTTCATAGCTTAGTATATTTTCCTTTTGAAAGAAAGGGCTTAAAAAATAGATTTTACCTTATTAAAATACCATACATCGTAAGTATTTCTGTAATAATAGTTCAGCTTGCAGATATTATATATCCTATTGGAGATTTTACTGGATTCTTGGTAGTTAGTGTTTTAGTTTTTTATGGGTTGTGGTATCCCATTGTGTTTATAGCTTTTAGGGATAAATCTAAGCCATTCATAAAGGGTAGTAAGTCTATTATAGTTTCAGTTATAATAGTTTACTTTTATCTAGTGGCTCAAGTATTTTCTGACAATTTTGGGATTGTATTACCTAAATATTTTATATGTATCTACCTTCTTTTACCAATATCTTATATATTTACAATTGCAAAATATGGTTTATTTGACGAGTTAATCAAACTAAATAAAAATATTCAACATTCAGTTTTAAGAGTGATTCTTAACTTTTCAATATTATTAATAGTTCTGTTTAGTGTTTTGTGGTTTGCTGAGTTAGAAATTCCAATTCCAAATATACATTTTAATGGAAAGAGTATTGAAGTTTTAGATCATCCAATGACTGAAGATTCTCAAGAATTATATGAGAAAATTCTATTAATCATTTTTGTAATATTTTTAGGATTCGTACTTAATTATTTAAAAAATAGAATATTAGATAATTTAAACAAATATTATCACGTATTTCATTTAGATTATCAAGATGCTCTGAACCAACTTAACGAGGCAATTCAAACTAAATCAAATATTAATGATTTATCAAAATCAATAAGTCTAAAACTGATAGAAATATTAAAAATAAAAAGATCAGGTGTTATATTTTTTGAGAATGAGCAAAAAATATTATCTCAATTCTTCTTTGGGGTAAATGATCAAGACTTAAAGGAATACACCTTAATCATTGAAAAAGAATTAATTAGCTCATTAAATGAATTTAGTGGGAACTTATTGATAGAATATTTACCCGAAAAAATCAGTAAAATCTTTTTGGACTGTAACTATAAATATATTATACCAATTAGAGCAAAAACTAAGTTAATGGGAATTTTAATTATCGGTGAAAAAAAATCGGAGGCAAACTACAGGACTGAAGATCTCTCATTTTTATCTTCGATTGCAAAACAAGCAGCAATTTCTGTTGAAAATGTATATTTATATTCTGATTTAGCAAACCAAGAAAGGATACATCAGGAACTAGAAATAGCTAGAAGAATCCAATTAAGTTCTTTACCTCAGGATGTGCCATCAATAAGGGGATTAGATATTGCAGGATATTCTATTCCTGCTTTAGAGGTAGGAGGAGATTTTTATGATTTTTATCAAGATTCAGAAAATGACTTTATATTGACTGCTGTTATTGGTGATGTTAGTGGTAAAGGGACTTCAGCAGCTTTATATATGTCCAAAATTCAAGGGATTATGAGAACTCTACAAGAGTTTAGGTTGTCACCTCAAAAATTACTAATAAAAACTAATTTTCTTATTTATAATTACTTAGAAAAGGGAGCTTTTATAACTGCAGCTTGTTTAGAAATCGATTCAATCAAGAATAAAATTAAATTATCCCGAGCAGGACATTTACCACTCTATCATTTTGATTCTAAATCTAAGAAAATTAAAAGACACATTCCAAAAGGATTAGTATTAGGAATGAATAAAAATGATTTATTTAACAGAAATTTAGAGGAATTAGAAATTGATTATAATAAAAATGATTTTTTTGTTTTAGTTACTGATGGAATTTTGGAAGCAAGAAATATAAATCAGACTGATTACCAAGAAGAAAAGCTATTATCTGTTTTGGAGGATTGTGAAAATTTATCTGCTAAAGAAATCGAAAGAAAAATTATTGATTCAGTTGAAGAATACACTGGAAGAGAAAATCAGTTTGATGATATTACAACAATGGTTATAAAAGCTCTATAGTTTGTTAATTATTGTACTTAATGCTTTATAAAAGCTGATTTCCCCATCTATCATTGCAGATTTAATATTGTTTAAAGTTACTTTGTTTTCTTCCTTTGCCATAAAGTTTTCGTACAATGCATTTTGAATAGATTTGTTTAACCACTTTTCGTTCTGCATTTTTCGATTTTGTTCAAAATCCCCAGATTTAATAGATTCATTGATAAATTGATTTATTGCTTCTGTTACAAGATTGAAATTATATCCTGTTAGGGCTGAACAAGTTAAAACATTAGATTGGAAATTTTCTGAATGTGTAGATAATATTCTTCCTGCTAATTGATAGTCTGATTTTGTTATAGCCGCAAGTTTTTTATTTTCTCCATCAGCTTTGTTGATAACTACTAAATCAGCTAATTCTACAGCTCCCTTTTTTATTCCTTGCAAATCATCACCACCACCTGGAAGTATTAGTAGTGTAAATAGATCAGTTAATGACTTAACTTCTACTTCACTCTGACCAATACCAACTGTTTCTATTATTACATAGTCGTAATCTGCCGCTTCACAAACAGTTATTAAATCTCTAGTTTTTTTCGAAACTCCACCCAGAGAACCTGAGTTAGGAGATGGTCTTATAAAAGCTTTATCAGATATAGCTAGATTATCCATTCTTGTTTTATCGCCTAAAATTGAACCTCCAGTAATAGTACTGCTTGGATCTATAGCAAGAACAGCTACTTTTTTGCCTAATTTTATATATTCTAATCCTAGTCTTTCAATAAAAGTTGACTTGCCAGCTCCGGGCATACCACTAATTCCAATTCTAATTGACTTGTTTTTATTTTTATCACATAAATCTAGCAATTCTAAAGCTATTTTTTGATTTTTAGCTGAATTGGATTCAACTATAGTCATTGCTTTAGATAGATAAGCTATGTTTCCTTTTTTGATTCCATCAAATATTTGCTTTGCATCAATTTTCATTTTGTAATATTAATACTTTTATTTCCCTAAATCAAGAAGAGTTGATTTTTATTTCTGATAATCCAATACTAAGATTTAATAAACATCTATTATAAAATGAATTTTGACAATTCTACAAAAACTTTAAAAATATTAATACCTCTGATTTTAGGGGCTTTACAATTTATTCACATAGTTGATTTTATGTTAATAATGCCATTGGGAGACCAGCTAATGAAATCTTTTAATATTAGTCCATCATATTTTTCTACAATAGTTGGAAGCTATGGCTATGCTGCAGCAATATCTAGTTTTTTTTCAGCTTTCATTATTGATAGATTCGATAGGAAATCATCACTAATATTTATTACTTTAGGTTTTATAAGTGGAACTTTCTTTTGTGGAATTGCCGAGGGAGCAAGTCAGCTGCTTATTGCAAGAATTATTACAGGAACATTTGGAGGTATGATTAATGCAATCATATTTACAATTGTTGGAGATTTATTTTCAATAGAAAGAAGATCGACTGTTATGGGATATATAGCTGCTGCCTTTTCAATTGCCTCGGCGTTTGGAGTCCCAATAAGCTTGTATTTTGCAGATTTATATACTTGGAATACTCCTTTTTTAATTTTAGCCTGTAGTTCTATTCCTGTATTATTGCTAATTATTAAAGTAATACCAAAAATCAACTCCCACATTGGTTTAGATATAAAGAAAAAGTCTCCTTATGATATAATAAATGATCTCTTAAAAAAGAAAAATCAACAATATGCATTGCTATTCATTTTCATTCTGGTCTTCGGGCAGTTTATAACTATTCCCTTTTTTACACCATATTTGGTAAGAAATGTTGGATTAGAACAGGAAAGTATTAAATATATCTATCTTTTTGGAGGGATAGCGACCATGATCACTGGTCCAATTATAGGGAAATATTCAAGTAAAGTTGGTCGACAAAAAGCATTTGTTAGAATTGCTATCCTATCATTAATTCCAATTTATATAATAACACATTTAGATAAAACAAATTTGTTATTCGTGCTAATACCATCAACATTTTTCTTTATATTTTTAAGTGGTAGAATGATACCAGCTCAGGCATTAATGACATCGGTTGTACACCCTAATAATAGAGGAAGCTTTATGGGCTTAAGCTCTTCGATGATGCAGCTAGGAATAGGACTTTCAACTTTATTTGCAGGATTAATTGTTACTGAAGATGGAACTAATTTATCAAATTTTAATTATGTTGGATATATTAGTGTTATTTTAGGAGTTGTTGTAATTCTATTATCTAGAATACTAACCACAGACGAAAAAGATTAGTCAATAATTACAAAACACTTAAACTTATTTTAGAAAATTAAAAAATGATAAAAACATTAGACTATAATATTAAGGAAAATGAAACAGGCACTAAAGGTCCTTTAATGCTTATGATACATGGATATGGTGCAAATAAAAATGATTTATTTGGTCTAAAAAACTATTTTCCAGACAATTTCGAAGTTATTTCCTTGCAGGCACCTTTTGAATTACTTCAAGGCGGTAGGCATTGGTATAATATCGAGTGGGTTGGTGATGATAAAGTTATTAATAATACTGAAGCAATTTCCTCAAAACAATTGATTGTAGATTATCTTAATCAAATAGATAGAGATAAATATTCAAAAATTATTCTTTTAGGCTTTAGTCAAGGAGCTATTTTATCTCATGCTATCAGTTTGGAATTTCCAAAATTAGTTGATATTACAATTGCATTTAGTGGATATATTGATGAAAGTATATTTAATTACTCTTCAAATATTTCTAATGTAGAGATTTTTATGACTCATGGTTTATTTGATGAAGTAATTGAAGTTGATTATGCCAAAAAATCTAGTGAAATATTAAATTCTAAAAATGTTAATCACTTTTTTAAAATTTATCCACTGGCTCACTCAATAGATGAAAATATTATTTCTGATTTATTAACTTGGATTGATGACAAAATTAAATAAAAATACAAGCGAAGAAATTGAAAATATAAAAATTCAGGGTGCTAGAGAGCATAATCTGAAAGATGTTAATGTAATAATTCCACGTGACAAACTTACTGTAATTACTGGTTTATCTGGATCTGGGAAATCTTCATTAGCATTTGATACTTTATATGCAGAGGGACAGAGAAGATATGTGCAAACAATGTCTCCTTACGCCAAACAATTCTTAGGAGTTATGAAAAAACCTGAAGTTGATAGGATTGAAGGTTTATCTCCAGCTATATCAATTGAACAAAAAACTCTTAGTAAGAACCCAAGGTCTACTGTTGGTACAGTTACTGAAATTTATGATTATCTAAGATTACTATTTTCTAAAATAGGTATTCAATACAGTATTGAAGCTGATGTTCCAGTCATTAAAAAATCTGATGATCAAATAATTGATGAGATACTTAGTGAATTTTCTAATCAAAAAATTCAAGTGCTAGCACCTGTAGTAAGGGGTAGGAAAGGTCATTACAGGGAATTATTTGATAGTTTTATCAAGGAAGGATATGTAAAAGTCAGAATTGATGGACAAATAAAGCAACTGTTATCGGGTATGCAAACTGCGAGGTATCAAACTCATGATATAGAGTTGCTTATTGACAGGTTTACTGTCGAAGAGAGTTATTTGCATAGAATAAAAGAATCAATAACACTAGCGATTCAAAAGGGTGAAGGAACTGTCCTTATTTTAAGTGAAGGATCAAATAAAAAATGGACTGAAAAATATTTCAATACTAATTATAGCTGCCCTGTATCGGGAAGAGCCTATCAAGAATTATCCCCAAATAAGTTTTCATTTAATTCTCCTTATGGTTCTTGTAAAACCTGTGAAGGTTTAGGTGAGTTGAAAGATTTTGATATAGATTTAGTAATTCCAGATGATAATAAATCAATTTTAGATGGTGCGATAGAACAGTTAGATCAAAAAAGGGGCAATTGGATATTTCTTCAACTTGAGTCTTTTGCCAAGAAAAGTAATATTGACTTAACCAAACCATTCAAAGATTTAAATATAGAACAAAAAGCTTCAATTTTGCATGGTTCTGAAGAATCAGAAATTGAATTAGATTACAAATTTGGAAATAGAGATTCCTTAACATACAAACAAAAATTTAGAGGAATCATTCCAACCTATAAGTATTTATTAGATAATGCCTCGACATCAGCCCAAAAAAGAAAATATGAAAATCTCCAAAGATCCTACCAATGTACTGAATGTAATGGAGGAAGATTAAATAAAGAAAGTCTTTTTGTAAGAATTGCAGATCATAATATTGCAAAGGTTGTTGAATATGATATAAATGATTGCTTAGATTTTTTTAAAGGCTTAACTAAAAAACTAAATACTAGACAAAGAATAATTGGTGAATTGATAATCAAAGAAATTATAACTCGATTAGAGTTTCTTAATAATGTCGGACTCAATTACTTAACATTGGGTAGGTCTTCAAAAACCCTATCTGGTGGAGAAGCTCAAAGAATAAGGTTAGCTTCGCAAATCGGCTCTAAGCTAGTTGGAATAATGTATGTTCTAGATGAACCTAGTATTGGTTTGCATCAGCATGATAATTATAGATTAATTAATTCTTTAAAGAATCTAAGAGATATCGGCAATACATTAATTGTAGTAGAACATGATAAAGCTATGATAGAAGAAGCTGATTATGTAATAGATATGGGACCTGGAGCTGGTGTTCATGGTGGAGAATTAGTATTTAGTGCCATTCCTTCAGAAATTAATTCATTGGATATTGATTTATCAAAATCACTTACTTACTCATATTTAAATAATGATTTAAAGATAGATTATTCATCTGATAGGAGAGAGGGCAATAATAAGTTTATTAAGTTGAAAGGTGCCACTGGAAATAATTTACAAAATGTAGATATGAAACTTCCACTTGGCAAATTAGTTCTAATCACTGGTATGTCTGGCTCTGGAAAATCTTCACTGATTAAAAGTACACTATATCCAATTTTGGCAAGTTATTTTTATAGATCGCAAGTTAAACCCTTGCCATATAAAAGTATTGAAGGAATTGATAATATAGATAAAATAATTGAAATTGATCAACAGCCTATTGGGAGAACTCCAAGATCGAACCCAGCTACTTATAGTGGAATGTTTACTTTGATTCGAGATTTTTTTGCTCAATTACCTGAATCTAAAATTAGAGGATACAAAACTGGTAGATTTTCTTTTAATGTAAAAGATGGTAGGTGTGCTGAATGCGAAGGTGCAGGTATTAAAAAAATTGAAATGAACTTTTTACCAGATGTGTTTGTAAAATGCACCACTTGTAACGGAAAAAGATATAATAATGAAACTTTAGAAGTAAAATATAAGCATAAGTCAATTTCTGATGTACTTGATTTAACTGTTGAAGAAGCTTTAGACTTCTTTAGCGAAATTCCAAAAATCAAACAAAAGGTTCAAACATTATTTGATGTTGGATTAACCTATATTACTTTAGGTCAGCAAGCACCGACTCTATCTGGGGGAGAGGCACAAAGGGTTAAATTGGCGACAGAATTGTCTAAAAGGAGTACTGGTAAAACTTTATATTTATTAGATGAACCTACTACAGGCTTACATTTCCATGACATAAATTTGCTAATGGGTTTACTCAACAAGTTAGTAGATAAAGGGAATTCTGTACTTATAATTGAACATAATTTGGATGTTATAAAATGTGCTGATTGGATAATTGATTTAGGGCCGGAGGGAGGAAAAAATGGTGGATATATAGTCGCCGAAGGTACTCCTGAAAATGTTATTAAAAAAAGAAAGAGCTTAACAGCAAAGTATTTGAAAGAGGAACTAAAAAATGAGTGATCAAAAATATTGTATATTAAAACAAGATAAAAACCCAATAACAATTACTTTTAAAATTGATGAAGACATGCAATCGGGTTCAGATTTTAAATTATTTGACCCCAAAACTAAAACAGTAATAGAGAATTTTAAAATATCATCAAGCTATGAAAAACCAGGTGTTTATAAATTCACAACCAAAGTAGATCGATTAAATGGACTTAAACTTAACTATATGTTGGTGATTTGTTCAAAAAATCCTAATAATTTCAGGGGTAAAGTTCAGCTTGATATATTGCAAGCTGGTTTACCTGTTAAATTAACAGCACCACTATCCTACACTTTGCAGAATGTTCCACCTTGCAATTTTGGAAATTCTGAAAAAATCAAAGGATCTTTATTTTTTGTTGTAAATAAAGATTTAACTATGAACCCCTTTACAGGTAGACCACAAAATCAATGATTGAAAAGTTTGAATCTGTTGTTTTAAATACAATCAAATATGGAGAATCATCTAAGATTGCCCATTTGTATACTAAAAACAATGGTACTTTATCGGTTTTGGCTAAAGGAGCTTTTAAACCAAAAAGTAAATTTGCTGGTAGTCTTCAACCACTAATGCATGTAGAAGCTAAAGTATATTTCAATAAGAATCGAAACATACATACTATTTCTGATTTAGAGATTGTAAAAAACCGATCTATGATATTTAAAAACAATGAGAATTTAGGCTTGTCATTGATATCTTGCGAATTAATTAAATTAACTCAAGAAGAAGGGCAAGTAAATACTGATCTTTTTGATTCTTTAGTTGAATTACTTGAAAATATTAATTTGAATAATAATAAGTACGAATCACAATTAAATTTTATAATGCGATTAATTGATCTCAGTGGATTTGGAATTAGCAAAAAAATAAACAATGGAAATTATTTTTCAACCAAAAAAGGTAAATTTTATTTAGAAGGACCAATGACACACTATCTAAATGATGAGTTGGTTTTAAAATTTAAAAATTTAATTAACGGAAATAGCTCTGATATAGAAAAAGCTGAATATAATAAAATATTTCAGCTTTTGATTAATTATTTGTCTTATCACATGGAAAGAAGGATTAATCTAAAATCTATATACCTTTTAGACTTAGACTATTCAACATTCTGAATTTGCTCCCTTATCCTTTCAATTTCTTCTTTTAAATTAACAACTTTAATTGAAATAACTGAATTTGATGCTTTAGTTCCTATGGTATTTATTTCTCTGTGCATTTCTTGTAATAAGAAATTTAATTTTCTGCCAGAGGGTTCTTTATCTTTCATTGTTTCGTTGAATACATCAATATGTGAGAACAATCTTACACATTCTTCAGAAATATCTAACTTATCAGCCATTAGTATAATTTCAGTTTGAAGTCTTTGTTCATCAATTTCATCATTCTCAAAAAGTCGTGCGATTTTTTCTTTGTATCTATCTTGTTCTTCTGGAATTCTCTCAAGTCCAAGTTTCTGAATCTGTACAAGCTCTGAATTGAAAAGACTTATTCTTTTTGAAATATCTTTTGCAAGATTAAGTCCTTCTTTTCTTTTCATTTTATCAAGTTCATCAAACGCAGATTGAACAGCTGACCTAATAACACTCCATAAATTAGCAGTATCTTCATCTTCTTGTTTAGCCATAAACATAGAAGAAAAACTCATTAAATTATCTAATTTAACTTTATCCCCTGTTTTCAGCCATGTATTTAATTCGTATATTTCATCATAAATAGCTCCAGCTTTATCAAAATCTATTTTAAAAATATCTTTTGTTTCTTCTGGTTCAAAATTTATGTTTAATGAAATACTACCTCTATGGACTTTCGAACGTCCAAGATTTCTAATATCTATTTCATATTGATTAAGCTGTCTAGGTAATCTTATATTTAAATCTAAATTTCTACCGTTTAAACTTTTAATCTCTACGGATACAACATATCCTTTATCAGCAAATTCTTTTTTGCTGTAACCTGTCATACTTTTTATCATCTATTGTCCTGCAATGTAAGTTTTTTTTGTAACAATTTCTTCAATCAGACCATCTTTAACCATTCTATTAAAAATTCTTTTATCAAGTACATCTTTGATTTTACTGTAAAGAATATCTTTTGTGAAGGGTTTAGAAATAAATCCAGCTGCACCATCTTTATAAGTATTTTTAAGAACTTCTTTATTTAAATTACCCGAAATAATAACTACAGGAACTTCTTTCAGAAAATCAATACCTTTAAGGAATTTCAATGTGATATCACCCGTAACATCAGGCATTATAATATCTAAAAAAATTAAAAGTGGTTTATGTTTAACTGCCATATCCACGCCTTCAAAAGAGTTCATGGCTTGGACGTGTTTGAAACCCCAAGATTTGAGGTATTGAGAAAATATTCGTTGTAACCACCTGTCATCATCAATTATCAGAACAGGATAACTATCTAATGGTTCGGATATATTATCTTCTTCACTCGAAGTTGAGTCATCTTTTAAAGAATCTTCTTTAACTTTATTATCATCCGATTTAATTTCCTCATCAGAAACTGAATCTGGTTTTTCTGATTCAGTTTGTTCAGAATCGTTTTCTTCTGATTCCGATAATTCTTCATTTTCTAAATCAGGATTATCAACAATTTCTTCCTTCGGATTTTCGTTGTTATCTTTTATTGGTTCTTCAGCCATATTTCATTAAATTTAAAAAACTAAAGATTAATTTTAAAGACAAATATACAACAAAAAAATGAAGGTTTCTAAATGAAATTAAAAAAATTGGAAACAGGTAATAATGCCAGCATTATTACTTATAAAGGACTCACTCCAAAAATTGATCCTTCGGTATTTCTATGCGAAGGTGTTAAGATAATTGGTGATGTAACAATAGGAGAAAATAGCTCTATTTGGTATAATACTGTTATTAGAGGGGATGTACATTATATAAACATTGGTAAAGGAGTAAATATTCAAGATTTATCAATGTTACATGTAACTAACCAAAAACATCCACTAAATATAATGGATTACGCTTCGGTAGGTCACTCAGTTAATTTACATGGATGTACTTTAAACTCTGGTTGTTTAATTGGTATTGGTGCAACCGTGCTTGATAGAGCTGTTATTGGTAAAAACTCTCTTGTTGGAGCAGGAGCAGTTGTAAAAGAAGGATTTAAAGTTCCAGAGGGTACATTAGTGGCTGGAGTTCCGGCAAAGATAATTAAAGAATTGAATGAAAATGAACTGGAAAGAGTAACATCTACTGCTCAGAACTATATTAATTATTCTAAAGAGTTTAGGGATAACTTGAAAAAATGATTAATTCAATTATTTTTCTAAATTAATTTTAACAAAAAAAAGAGGCTAAAATGCCTCTTTTTTAATTTTTATAGTTAAAAGTTTCTATTTTAAAAAGAAACTATTTCATAATACATAGGACCTATGTACCTTTTACCTTTTGCAGATTTTTTAGTAGGGGGTGGATTCATTTTATCAACTGAATTATTTCCCTCTAAAGATATTCTTGAGTCATTTACACCATTTTCAACTAACCAATTTTTAACCGCTAAAGCTCTTTGATTTGTTAAAGTTGAGTTGAAAGATGTATTTTCAGAATTGTCTGGATAGCTTATTAATTTAACAATTACAGTTTTATTCTCGACCAAAGCATCTAATATCGGATTCAAGAAAATATCTGCTCCTACTCTCAATTTAGATTTTCTTAATTCAAAAGGGGCTATTTGAAATGGAATTTTTATTCCTTTTTTTAAAGGCTTAACTTGAAAATCCTTAGAAAGTTCTACATACTTATCACTATTTGGAATTTGGATTTTGTAAAGTTCTTTCATAAACCCTTTTTTCATTAGTTTTACTGTGTATTCTTCACCAGGTTTTAAGCTTGGTAAATAATAATATCCATTTTGAGAACCAATACTTCTTGTAGCACTCGCTCTATTTCCATCTTTATCATATACTAGTATGTTACAAGTTTCACCAACTTTGGTAACTTCATTAAAAACATTACCAGTTAGAGCAACTGTAGTTTTTATAAATCCTTGTGAACTAAGTAAAATAAAAGATAAAAGTAAAACTAATTTGATTTTTAATGTTTGCATTTTTTAATTTTTCCTTATTTTTTAACTAAGAATCTAACAGAATTATCTGCACAGCCTAAAACCACAACTGATTGGTCACTTATCAAATCTACGGACCAAACTTCAACTCCTGCATCAAATTCATATAATAATTCACCAGTAAGAGAATCCCAAAGTTTTACTTTCTTGTCTAAGCTTGCACTTACAATTGTACGGTCATCATTATAAGCAAACGAAACATCTTGAATTAGTTCATTGTGAGCTTTTATTGTTTTAAGCAATCGACCATCTGGCATTGACCAAACTTTGATAACTCCTTCTTGATCGGAAGAAACTAATTTTTTAGAATCAAATGAATATAATACAGTAAGAACAGGAGCTTTATGACCAATTAAAGTGATAAGAGGTTCTTTTGTAGTTAAATCTGTTGACCAAATTTTAATTGTTTTATCATCTGAGCATGAAGCAAGAAATTTACCATCATAACTGTAAGCAACGTTATTAATTGGTTTATTATGATCCCTCAAAGTCTTTATTTCGGAACCAAGTCTCCAATCCCACAATTTTACAGTTTTATCAAAAGATGTTGATGCAACAAATGTCGAAGAATCGTCCTGACTGAAATAAACTCCAATAACTTGGTCGGTATGACCTTTTAGTACTTTTAGTTGTTCTCCTGAAACAACATCCCAAACTCTAACAGTATGATCGCTCGAACCTGACGCCAGCCACTTATCGTTACCCGAAAATGATAGGTTATTTACTTGTCCAAGATGACCTTTAATAGTGATTAGTTCACTTTTGTTAGGTATATCCCAAATTTTAATGGTTTCATCTAAGCTGCAAGTTGCAACTCTCGAATCGTCTTCATTTACGAAAACTCCCAATACCTCATCATCATGTGCACCAACTGTTATCATCTCGTATTCAACAGAAAATGTTGTTGAGATAGAAAGAAGGACTAACAATATTATTTTTATAGAATTCATAGTTATAATACCTAAATTTTTAATTTCTCAAATTTACTCAACTTTTTAATATATCAGATATTTCTTTTAAAACTTCTAATAAATTTTTGACCGTAGACTTATCAATTTCGATTATATCTTTATTTTGTTTGTTTTGCGTGAAGTTAACTTGTTGCTGTTTTATACCATCAAATGGAATATTTTTATCAATAATATCCTTTGCAACTCCTATTGTTAACTTCTCTACTCTAATTAGATCCTTTATTTTTTTTAAAATCTTTAGATCTTTGTTAGAATATTTTCGATTACCTGCAGTATTTTTTCTAGGTCTAAGTGATTTGAATTCTTTTTCCCAGTATCTCAGAATATGCTGTTCTTCGTTTAAAACATCACTTATTTCACTTATAGAATAGTATAATTTTTGCATCGTTTTAAAAATAAAGGAATTAATTTAATCACTTAATATTAAAGAGTCTTCCAAAAATAAAAAAAAATAGTCAAATAAAATAAATATTTTTTCTTTAATATAAAAAGTTGTAATTTAGTCTTTTATATCATTTTTGGAAAAGTAATGTCAAAATATATAGTAAATCCTGTTCTTCTTAGAGAAATTGAGTCAAAGAAAAATTCTATTTATCAAACAATAGTTGCCATGGGGTTTAGATCAAGACAAATCAATCAAGATATCAAAACAGAAATCATGAATAAAATGGAAGATATCATTCCAACAACCGATGAAAATGAAATTGCAAATGCAGATCAAGTAAATATTAGTAAAGAATTTGAAATGATGCCTAAACCACATTTCTTAGCAATGAAAGAAGTTATTGACGGTAAATTGGTTTATCATCTACCAAAAGTAGTTGAGGAAGACTAATATTTTAAATAAATTTTAAATGCATCTTTAATGGCAGGAATCTCTTTTTCTTGCCATTTTATTTTTGGACTCAATAAACTTTTTAATCCCAATAGGGGATCACATGACTCGATAGGATAATCACTTCCGCCATATACATTTACACCATCTTCTATTAAGCTTTTCCATGGGTAAGAATGATTTACTCTTTCACCTAATCTTTTTTCGGCCATTTTATCATCACTAATACAATGAATAGGCTGAATATGTGCCTCAATGTTTAATTCCTTAAATCTTGGTAAATCAATTGGATTTACGATCTGAGCATGTTCAATTCGTAGAATATTATTAAAGCCATCATTTCTTAATTTCTCATATACATCTAAAACCATCCTATTTGCTGCATCACCAATTGCATGTGTTGATACTTCAAAACCAACATTACAAGCCTGCTTAGCTTTCAAATATAGTTCCTTTTCTGAAATTAAAAGCAATCCTTTATTTCCAGGGTCATCAGAATAATCATCAATAAGCCTAGCGCCTCTTGAACCTATTGCTCCATCTGCAAAAAATTTAAGTCCTTTTATACTCAGATTATTTATTTTTATTGGCTTTAATCCAAGTTCAATCCATTTATTATCAAAACCTCTGTAATACTGATCAACTTGTATTTTTAGTTTGTTTTCAGTTGCGAGTTTTATAAAAATATCAAGCCATTCTAAATGAACATCCATATCACAAGTATGATTTATTCCAAATGATGCCAAAAGGTCTATCCCAGATAAAATAAATTCTTGTAATTCATCTTGACTATGAGTAGGTATTATATCTTCTATTAGGTCAAGTGCATTATCAATTAAAAAACCATTTGGTTTTCCAGCATCATCCTTTAATATTTTACCACCATCAGGATTAATAGTATCAGCATTAATCCCAGCCATTTCTAAAGCTTTAGAATTTATAATTGCTGAATGCCCATCTACTCTTTTCAAAAAAACAGGTTTTTGGTTAAATCTTTTATCAAGTTCTTTAATTGAAAGTTGGTCATTTGAATTCCAAATTTCATTATTCCAACCTCTTCCAATTATCCAGTTTTTAGAATTTTGATAATTATGCTCTATACATTTATTATAAACCTCGTTACTAGATTTACAATCCTGCAAGTCTAAACCTAAGTTTTTCATTCCCTGCCACATAATATGGCCATGAGAATCAATAAGTCCATTAAATATTTGATCCTGAAAATCTACATTATTAAGATTAATTTGCCTATCACAATATTCATTTTTAATTTTAATAATCATTAAAATTGACCAATTACTCTAACATCATTTTCATATAGAAGACGAATATCATCAATCCCAGTTTTTAGCATTGTTATTCTTTCTATTCCAAATCCAAATGCGTAACCAATATATTCTTCTGAATTTATACCTCCTGCTTCTAAAACTTTAGGGTGAACCATACCACAACCAGCAACTTCCATCCAAGAATCAGAACCAGGTTTTCTTATATCAAGTTCAGCACTTGGTTCTGTAAATGGAAAAAATGATGGTCTAAATCTAAATTCTAAATTATCTCCATAAAGTTTTTTAGCAAATGTAATCATCGTTGCTTTTAATTCTGCAAGGTTAACATCTTTGTCAATATATAATCCTTCAACTTGGTGAAATTCGGCTAAATGTGTTGAATCAATTGCCTCGTTTCGATAAACTCTACCCGGCATAATTGTTCTAATTGGCGGTTTTGAATTTTCCATTACTCTAATTTGAACTGGGGAAGTATGAGTTCTTAAAACTAAATCTCTATCATCTTTTATAAAGAAGGTGTCTTGCATATCCCTTGCTGGGTGATCGGGAGGGAAGTTAAGCGAATCAAAATTGTGATAAGAATCTTCTATTTCTGTACCTTCAGCAACTTCGAATCCCATTTCTGTGAAGATTTCTATCATTTTAGAAATAGTAATACTAATAGGATGTGAGGAACCAGACCTTTTTTTTCTACCATTTAAGCTAAGGTCAATCCCTGGATTAGTATCTTCTTGTAATTCAAATTTATCGTTTAGTTCTAATATTGATTCTTCAGCAAACTTTCTTAGCTCATTTAGATCTTTACCAATTTCTTTTTTTAATTCTTTTGGAACATCCCTCATTTTAGTAAAAAGATTAGTAATTTTTCCTTTTTTAACAAGATATTCTAATCTGAAATCCTCAATCATATCTTTGCTAATTATTGATGCGGTTTTCTTTTTTACTTCTTCTAATAATAATTGTATTTCTTCTTTCATAAATCTATATCTAGTTTTTTAAAAGACAAAAATAATAAATTAGAGTTCAACAAAAAATAAAATGCTAAATAAGTCTAAATATCTAATTATAAATGATAATAATAAAAAAAAATAAAAAAATATATCTTTTGTGTTAATTAATTAGTTAAATTGCAATACGAGGTTAAGTTGAGTTTGAATGAAACCTTATAATAAAGTGTTTCCTTACTCCTTTTTAATCACATTTTTTAATATATAATTTTAAATTCTATGAATATCTTTGTAGCAAAGCTTTCGCCTTCTACGACAAGCGAATCACTGCGAGAGCTCTTTGAAGAGTACGGTGAAGTCTCTTCAGCTAATGTAATTATCGACCGTGAAACAGGTCGATCGAAACGATTTGGTTTCGTTGAAATGGATGACGATAACGAAGCTAATACGGCTATCGAAGGCCTAAATGAAGTCGAGTTTGAGGACAGCCAAATAGTAGTCCAAGAAGCAAAACCTAGAGAAAATAATGATCGTCGTGGTGGCGGTGGTGGTGGCTATCGCGGTGGCGGTGGCGGAGACAGACGTGGCGGCGGCGGATACGGCGGCGGCGGCGGAAGAGACCGTTATTAATATTATTTAATAAAAAAGCAGATTTTAACAAATCTGCTTTTTTTTTATTAATTATTGCTTTGATGTTAAATTAAATTCCAGCCTTGCCAAATGCTTTAGATTTAATATAAGCTTTGTTCATATCTGAAATAAAGTTTATACTGATTGATTTTGGACAAGCAGATTCACATTCGTAGTGATTAGTACATGATCCGAAACCTTCATTTTGCATTTGTTCTACCATAGCTATAGTTCTTTCATTTTTCTCAACTTGCCCTTGAGGTAGTAAGTTCAAATGATTTATTTTTGCTGAAGTAAACAGCATAGCTGCTCCATTTGGGCAAGCTGCTACGCAAGCACCACAGCCAATACAAGCTGCTGCATCCATAGCAACATCTGCATTTTCTTTTCTGATAGGAATTGAATTTGCATCTTGAGCCTGACCAGTTCTTACACTAACATAACCACCTGATTCAATTATTCTATCAAATGCAGATCTATCAGTTACTAAATCCTTTATTACAGGGAAACCCTTCGCTCTAAAAGGTTCAATCCATAATTCTTCTCCATCATTAAATTCTCTCATGTGGAGTTGGCAAACAGTGGTACCCTTTCTATGTCCATGTGGGTAACCATTTACTGACATAGCACAAGAACCACAAATACCTTCTCTACAGTCATGATCAAAAGCAACTGGCTCTTTACCATCTGTAATTAAATCTTCATTTAAAACATCAAGCATTTCTAAAAAAGACATATGTTCACTAACATCATTAACATTAAAATTTTCAAATGCACCTTCAGTTACTGAATCTTTTTGTCTCCATACGTTTAATTTTAATTTCATTTTATAATCTCCTAAACAAATTATTTATATGATCTAACTGCGAGTTTAACATTTTCAAATTCTAATTGTTCTTTATGCAGTTCCGGTTTTTTATCGACACCTTTAAATTCCCATGCAGCTGAGTAAGTATACTTTTCATCATTTCTGACAGCTTCACCATCTTTTGTTTGATGTTCTTCTCTAAAGTGTGCTCCACAAGATTCGTCTCTATCAAGTGCATCATAGGCCATTGTTTCAGCAAATTCAAGAAAATCAGCAACTCTACAAGCTCTTTCTAGCGCAACATTTAACTGAGCTCCAGATCCAGGAATTTTTACATTTTGCCAAAATTCATTTCTTATTTGAGGTATTTTTTCTAATGCTTCTAATAAACCAGCTTCATTTCTTCCCATACCAACTTTATCCCACATTAGTTTACCCAACTCTTTATGGAACGATACAGGAGTTCTTTTACCATTGATACTTAATAACTTATTAATTCTATCTGTTGCCTCTTGTTCAGCTTCTTTAAAGGCTGGATGATCTGTGGTTACCTTCTCAGATTCTTCAGCTATATATGGAGCTAGGGTGTAGGGGATTACAAAATATCCATCGGCAAGTCCTTGCATCAAGGCTGAAGCTCCTAGTCTATTTGCTCCGTGATCAGAGAAATTAGCTTCTCCTAGGGCAAATAATCCGGGTACTGTTGTCATCAAATTATAATCTACCCATAATCCTCCCATTGTATAATGAGAAGCAGGATATATCATCATTGGTGATTTGTAAGGGTTTGTTCCAGTAATTCTTTCGTACATTTCAAAAAGATTACCATATCTTTCTTCAATTTTATCTTTTCCTAGTCTTTCAATTGCATCTCTAAAATCAAGGAAAACACCATAACCAGTATTAGCAACACCTCTACCTTCATCACAAACTTGTTTTGCAGCTCGTGAAGAAATATCTCTTGGTGATAAATTTCCAAAACTTGGGTATTTTCTTTCTAGATAATAATCTCTATCTTTTTCTGATATGTCTTCAGGAGTTTTTTTCTTTTCTCGAATTGCTTTTGCATCTTCATTCTTTTTCGGAACCCAAATCCTACCATCATTTCTTAACGACTCGGACATCAGTGTTAATTTCGACTGATAATCTCCAGCTACAGGAATACATGTTGGATGAATTTGTGTGTAACAAGGGTTAGCAAATAATGCTCCTTTTCTGTGAGCTCTCCAAGTAGCTGTTACGTTACATGCCTGGGCATTCGTAGATAAAAAGAATACATTTCCATATCCGCCAGTAGCTAGAATCACAGCATCTGCGGCATGTCTTTCCATTTTACCAGTTAATAAATCACGTACAATAATACCTTTGGCTTTTCCATTAACCAAAACTACTTCCATCATCTCTCTTCTTGTATAAAGCTTAACAGCTCCAGAATTAACTTGTTTCATTAGTGCTTGGTAAGCTCCAAGAAGAAGTTGTTGTCCAGTCTGACCTCTCGCATAGAATGTTCTTGAAACTTGAGCACCACCAAAAGATCTATTTGCTAATAGACCGCCATATTCTCTAGCAAATGGTACACCTTGAGCAACACATTGGTCAATTATATTTACCGAAACTTGAGATAGCCTATAAACATTTGCTTCTCTAGATCTAAAATCACCACCTTTTACTGTGTCGTAGAATAATCTCCACACAGAATCACCATCGTTTTGGTAGTTTTTTGCGGCGTTAATTCCACCTTGAGCTGCAATTGAGTGAGCTCTTCTAGCTGAGTCGTGATAAGTAAATGAATGAACATCGTAACCAAGTTCTGACAATGTTGCAGAAGCAGCAGCACCTGCCAGTCCTGTTCCTACAACAATAACTTTATATTTTCTTTTGTTTGCTGGGTTTACTAATTTATTTACAAATTTGTGATTTTCCCATTTATCTTTTATATCCCCTTCGGGTATTTTAGAATCTAATATCATTATTTTCCTCCAACTAAACCGATTAGTACTGAAATTGGAATTGAACCAAGCCCTACAACGGCAAAAATTGTGATTAATTTAGCAAATAAATTTGAATATTTTTTAGCAGAATCACTATTCAATCCTATTGTGTGAATCATACTCTGAATTCCATGTCTAAGATGATAACCTAAACCTAGTACTCCTAATATATAGAAGATACATATTATAGGGTTTTGAAAACCTGCAACTATCATATTATAAACATCATGCCTTCCTAAACTATCCTGTAAATCCTTAAATTGAGGATGGGTAACTTGAAAAGTATAATGAAGCAAGTGATAAATTATAAAGAACAAAATAGTAAGACCAAGAATTGTCATGTTTCTACTTGCAAATGTTGATCGTTTATAAGTAGTTTTTTTATAACCTATTGGTTTAGCTGCCTTGTTTAAGGCTGTTAGCTTCAAAGTATAGTATATATGCAGTACTACCGAAATAATTAGTGCAGACCTGACTACCCAAAGAGCTGCTCCAATATCTTTAAGTCCTTGTGCATAAGTATTTATTGCATCTTGACCAACGAAGATTAATAAGTTACCAGATGTGTGACCAATAATGAAGCCTACCATCACTAAGCCAGTTAGAGCAACAACGACTTTGGCAAAAATTACTGATCTAGTAATTGCTAATACCATATTTTACCTGTAAAATGTTTAATAAAATTTCTTTTAAACCTTGAAACATAGAAATTACGTTTTGAATTTAATACGACAATTCATATCTTGTTTCGATTTAACAATTAAGATTTCATAAATTATAAAATAATAGTTATCAGAACAAACAAATTGGAACAAACTAGGAATTGAAATGGCAAAAAGAGAAGAATGGGGAAGTAGGTTTGGATTAATTTTAGCAATGGCCGGGAATGCAATCGGTCTTGGTAATTTCTTAAGATTCCCTGTACAAGCTGCACAAAATGGTGGTGGAGCATTTATGATACCATACTTTGCAGCCTTTATATTACTTGCGATACCCTTAATGTGGGTTGAGTGGACAATAGGTAGAAATGGTGGTAAGTATTCCCATGGTTCATTGCCGGGAATGTTTGATGTAATGTGGAATAATAAAGTTGCTAAATATCTTGGAGCTTTTGGATTATTTATTTCAACTATCATTATGATATACTACACTGTGATAGTATCTTGGATGCTAGGCTTTAGTTTTTATTCAATAACAGGTGATTATTTTATCCAGGGTATGGATGTTACATCTATGGGTGAATACTTAACTGCATATCAAACTGGTGGTGCTGATGGTACAGGTAGTCAGTTTTTTGATAGTATGCTTCCAGGATGGATATTCCTATTGATAACAGTAGCTTTTAATTTTTATATACTTTCTAAAGGTATTAGTGGAGGAATTGAAAAGTTTGCAAAAATTGCATTACCATTGCTTTTTGTTTTTGCAACAACCATTGCAATATTTGTATTTTATTTAGGTACTCCAGACCCCATAAATTATCCGGAGAGGAGTGTGTGGCATGGACTAGCATTTATTTGGAATCCAGATTTGACACAACTTGGTAATTCTAAAATATGGTTGGCAGCTGCAGGGCAAGTATTTTTTACTTTGTCAGTTGGTATGGGTACTCTTCAGGCTTATGCATCTTATCTTAAGAAAAAACAAGATATTGCACTATCTGGTATTGCTACTGCATCTATAAATGAATTTGCAGAAGTAATTTTGGGTGGTATTATCGCTATTCCTATTGCAGTAGCATTTTTTGGGTTACAAGAAACTCAAGCGATCGCTGACGGAGGAACATTTAACCTAGGTATTGTATCAATGTCTGTTATTTTTCAAAAGCTTGGAATAAGTGATGCATTTGGACAGGCATTTGGATTTATGTGGTTCTTTTTACTATTCTTTGCAGGAATAACATCATCTGTAGCTATGGCTCAGCCACTTATTTCCTTTTTAAAAGAGCAGTTTGATCTTACTCATAAAAGAGCTACTACCTTTGTAGGTATCTTTATACTTGTAGCTGTTCATCTTGTATTCTTTTATTTACAATTTGGTTTTATGGATGAAATGGATTATTGGGCTGGTACATTTATGTTAGTTATTGTTGCACTAATAGAGGTTATAATATTTGCTTGGATTTTTGGTGCTAAAAAAGGCTGGGTCGAATTGAACAAAGGTGGAGATATTACAGTTCCTAAAATATTTATATTTGTTGTCAAGTATGTAACTCCTATTTATCTTCTATTTATCTTAGGATTCTGGACTGTTCAGGATGCAATTCCAACATTGATGATGGATAAACAAAATTCTCCTGAATTTACGATTTCGATAAATGACGTTAATCCAAAGAGCTATGATGATATTTTAAGAACTGAAGATTTACCAAAAGATATTGAAACACTTAATGTAAAAAACTCAATAAAATTTGACTTCAAGGAAGAAATTAATGAGATAAACAAGCAATTACAAATGGGCGATAAGGATAATGATGTTTTAAAATCAAAAATATTAAAAATCTTTATGATTGAAAATGTTAGAGAAAAGTATCAGATTAATGATAAGTCTTATGAAGATTTACCATCAAAAGATGAATTGAAACAGGTACAACTTCTTTTTACAAAAATCGAAGCTAGCTTAGTTATATCAGATAATTATAATTCATCAATTGATAAATCTCTTAAATTAATCAGTTCGACAGATAATAATCTAATAAGAAAATGTGCAATCATTTTAAGTACCTATGACCTTTTTAATTACTATCAAAAACAACAGAATATTCCTTACATGTGGGGATCAAGAATATTTATGCTGTTGCTACTGCTTACCTTGTTTTATTTGATACATGTTGCATGGAAAAGAAATGCAAGTAAACCAGATAAATTTAAGATGCTTGACTAATTTTCGGAACTTCCATTTTTTTTTATGGAAGTTATTTTTTTCAATTAACCAAATTTAAGATTTTCAATAAATGTATAAAATTAAGATAGATAATTTTGAAGGTCCTTTTGACCTACTTCTTTACTTTATCAAAAGAGATGAACTAGATATTTATGATATTCCAATTTCTTTGATTGCAGAAGAATTTTTAGAATACATAAGGTTTATGCAACAACTTGATATAGATCAAGCTGGCGATTTTATAGTAATGTCTGCAACTCTTATGCAAATAAAATCACAAATGTTATTACCTCGTGATCTAGATGAAGATGGTGAACCAATTGAAGACCCTAGGACTGAGCTAGTACAGAAGTTGTTAGAATATCAACAAATTAAAGAAAGTGTAGAAAAATTATCAGATAATCTTAAAAGAACTGAATATACTTATTATAGAGAGAATTTTGATTATGAAAATGAAATAAGTAAAAATAGTATCGATGGTGTAACTCCTAGCATTTATGACTTAATAAATGCTTTTAATAATTTAGTCAAAAGAAATAAATCTAACAATTATCAACATAAAGTTGATGCTAATATTTATACAATTGAAGATCAATCTAACATAATTTTAAACAAATTGAAGCAATCGTCAAAGTTGTCTTTTTCAAAATTATTTGCAAAAGTTGATAGGCTGCAAATAGTCACTGCTTTTTTAGCAATTTTAGATTTAGTTAGAAAAAATGAAGTCTTTATCTATCAAGAAGAAAATTATTCTGAAATATCTTTAACATCAATACAGCCATGATTAAATTTACTCCATATTTTTTAACTTTAAGTGAAAATCAAAAAAGGCAAGCTATTGAAGCAATTATTTTTTCAAGTGCCGAACCTTTGGATATCAAGACATTATTTGAAATTCTATTTGAAAAGGATATACTCGACAAAGAATTAATAAAGAATGGTAAACAGGATAAACCCTTGGCTCATCTAGAATTTACATCGATTATATTTAATGATTTTTCTTGGAGCGAAGCACATTTTATTGATATTATATCAAGCATAAATAAAGAATTAGAGATTGAAAACAGAGCATTTACAATATTAAATTATGCTGGTGGCTACCAGTTTGGTATAAAAAATGAATTTGGGAATTATGTTGCCAAACTATATAATCAAAAATCAAAGAAAAAATTATCAAGAGCAGCACTAGAATCTCTTTCAATTATTGCATACAAACAACCTATTTCTAAGCCATCTGTTGAAGAGATTAGAGGTGTTAACTCTAATGAAGTAGTTAATTCACTTCTAGAGAAGAAGTTAATTAGGATAGCTGGTAGAAGTAAAAGTATCGGTAAATCATTACTTTATTCAACAACAGATGAATTTCTTAAACTATTTGCACTAAATAGTTTAGATGATTTACCTAAATTAAAAGAATTAGAAGATATTACAATCAATAAGCAAGAATCTGTTGATGATCAAATTTCTATAAATGTAGATGTAAATAATTAGAATTTCATTTTATTAAATAAATTATTTTTATCAACGTAATTATATTTTTAACATTAAAACATTAAACTAAAATGCCTTTAAACCGTGGACTAAGCGAAGATCAAATTTTATTAAGAGAAACAGTTAGAAAATTTGCCGAGGAAGAAATTCATCATAAATCTAAAGAATTAGATGAAAAAGAAGAATTTTCCTATGAATTAACAAAAGGTATGTCAGATTTAGGACTACTTGGTGCATTAATACCAGAACAATATGGAGGTTCAGCATTAGATTACCTTAGCTATATTATAGCTGTTGAAGAAGTTTCTCGAATTGATGGATCTCAAGGTGCTACTGTTGCTGCTCATAATTCATTGGGAACTGGTCCACTAATACAATTCGGTAATCAAGAACAAAAAGATAAATATCTCCCAAAATTAGCAGAAGGTAATTTATGGGGATTTGGGTTAACTGAACCCGAAGCTGGTTCTGATGCAGGTAATACACAGACAACAGCTGTTAAGGATGGAGATGATTGGATTATAAATGGATCAAAAATATTTATAACTAATTCTGCTACTGATATAACAATAGGATCAACAGTATTAGCTAAAACTGGAGAATCTAGCGATGGGAAATCTGAACTTAGCTGTTTTATTGTTGAAAATGATGCAAAAGGCTTTACTCAAAATTCAATGCATGGAAAAATGATGTGGCGAGGTTCAAATACTGGCGAACTTCATTTTGAAGATGTTAGAGTACATAAATCTGCTATGCTAGGAAAGCAAGGAGATGGATTTAAACAAATGTTAGCAACGCTTGATAAGGGTAGATTATCAATAGCTGCTATGGGCTTAGGTCTCGCTCAAGGTGCTTTGGATTACACTGTTAAATATTCAATGGAAAGAAAGACATTTGGAAAGCCAATAGGAACTTACCAAGCTAATTCTTTTAAAATGGCTGATGTAGAGATGGGATTAGAGCTATCCAGAAATTATCTCTATGATGTTTGCAGAATGGCAGAGGAAGGCTTGAAAATTACCAAAGAAGGTGCGATTGCAAAATTATATTGTTCTGAACTAGCTCATACATCTGCAAATCATTGTGTCCAAATTCTTGGAGGGTACGGATTAATGAAAGAATATGATGCAGAAAAATATTACAGAGATCAAAAGCTTTTAGAAATTGGTGAAGGAACATCAGAAATTCAAAGAATAGTTATTTCCCGAGCATTAGGACTTTTTGAATAAAAATATTACTCTAATAAAATATCAATAACTTATTCTGAATATTTTCCTTATTTTTGGTTACGTTTGAAACTAATAAAATTGAGAATATGGAATTAAATACAGAAAATAAATTTATTGATTTAAATTTTAATAGAAAAGGCAACGAAGAGATGTTGAATGATTCTGAGATATTTTACTTGAAAATGAATCAGAGAAGAACTGTTCGAGATATATCAAACGATCCAATTGATCCTGAAATTATAAAAAACATTGTACTCACAGCTGGTACAGCGCCATCTGGAGCAAACATTCAACCATGGAAGTTTGCAGTAGTTTCAGATAATAAACTAAAAAATAAAATTAGGTTAGAAGCTGAAATAATAGAAAAGAAATCATTTGAAAAGCTGTTTTCCCAACAAAAATTAGATGATATTGCTTTTACAGGTAATAATTGGGAAAAACCATTTCTAACAGAAGCTCCATATCTAATAGTTGTTTTTAAAGAAAAATATAGAATAGATAATGGCACTAATAAGATAGCTAATTATTACCCGAATGAATCAATAGGTTTGGCTATGGGCTTATTGTTTGCAGCAATTCATAATGCTGGTTTAGTTACTATTCCTTATACGCCACATCCAATAAGCTTTTTAAAAAGAATATTAGATAGACCTGATAACGAAGCACCTGTGATGTTACTACCAGTTGGATTACCAAAAGATGATGCTAAGATACCCGATAAAAAGAGAAAATCAATTGAAGAAATAATGTTAAACTACTGATATTTCTTCATTGTCTCGACAATATCCAAGCTGGAAGTAGATCTAATTTCTCTTAAAATACCATTTTTATCAACTATTAGTGATCTAGGAAAAGACTTAACATTATATAAACTTGTTAAATCAAATCCATCAATTGTTCCATTTTGAACATTGTAATAATTAGATTGATATAGAGAAGCCGCCTCTATGAAATCAGAGATATCATAGTAGGCATCATAAATTTTAATTATTGCAAAATTTGCTGTATCTAAAATATTTGAAGCTTCTGATATTTTTGGTGCTACTGATTTACAAATACTACACCAAGAAGCATCAAATTGCAACATTAAAACCTTACCTCTAAAATCTCTTAAATCCATTTCCAAATCGGAACTAGGATTCATATAGAAGTTTGGAATTTGTTGATCAATCTCAACTGATTGATTAGAATTAAATGAAACTGTCTCAATAATTTTTTGATTAGAATTGACAGTAATATTAGTTTCTTTTAAACTGTTATCACAAGAAAGTAAGAATATTATAATCGAGAGTAGAATTAAATATTTCACATTGGTCTCCTTTTCATTTAAATACACTACAAATGACGTTTTAGTTACAAACGAGATTATAATTTATTTTTCAAGCTGATCTATATTCTTTTGAATCAGAGTATTTAAAGTGTTTGCCTCGTGTTCCAATATTTTTATACTTTCAAAATCTTCTTCCGACATTTTGCTTGTATCAATTAGTGATATTGACATCATAATATTACTCAATGGATGCCTTAGAGTATGAGCTTGTTCAAAAATTGTATTAGCCAGCTTAGTTCTAGATTGCTCTATTTCTTTAATACTTGGGACAAAAATAAATACAATAACAAGTATCAATACAATGAAGTTTATTCCGAATAAAAGCACCTCTAAGTTTTTAAATTCTTCTATTTTTTTCTGGTTTAAATTATCACAGAAATAAACAAATTCATCCATTATTTTAAGAAACTTCATTTGCCTACTAACTAGATCTTTAAAATTATATTTATTGTTTTCATCTAAAATATTGTTGAATGATTGAAATTTATCATCTAAATCTTTATACATTTTTAAATACTCAAAAGAAATAGGATTTAAACCTAAATCTTTATCACCCTTCAAAATTCCAATATGAACCTTCCTAAATGAATTTAGGTTTTTGGCAAAAACATTTTTATTAAAGTAACTTTCATCTAATTTTTTTAATGCTAAATCTTTAACTATCCATTGAGATAGCATCCTTTGTCTACCAGTAAGGTTAATCAGAACAGAATCATTTTCCATATTCTTTAGAGCATTCAGCAAAAAAACTACAGAAATAATTATGCTAATTAAATTTATTGAAACAAGAATTACTATTTGACGAGTGTATGAATTGAGTTTTTTATTTTTCATTGTTTGTAAGATAGATTTAATTCTTTCAAAAGATCATTTGATTCAACTAGATTATTCATTTTATCATGATCACCATGTAGGGGTCTATCTAAATCTAAAAAATCAACATGTTTTCTAATTAACTTGTGAGCTAAAAGGGTTTTATCTCCAAATTTAAAATCTCTAAAATCTAGTGCTTGTGCAGCAGCAAATAATTCAATCCCAATAACACCGTATGAGTTATCTCTTATTTGTTGATTTTTTAAAGCAGTGTTCATTCCCATTGAAACAAAATCTTCCTGATCAGCTGCAGCTGGGATAGACTGAATACTAGCAGGAGTACAAAGGATTTTTTGCTCAGCAATTAATGTATCAGCAGTATACTGTGAGAGCATTAAGCCAGAGAAGAATCCTGGATCTGTAGCAAGAAATGGAGGTAATCCGGCAGATAATGCTGGGTTCAATAACCTATTCAACCTTCTTTCTGAAAGAATACAAACCATTGTTATTGCGGCACTTACCATGTCCATTGGTAAAGATACTGGAGAACCTTGGAAGTTAGCACCACTTAATACTAAATCTTCATCAGGTATAAAGACTGGGTTGTCGCAAACACCATTCAATTCAATTTCAACTTGAGATTTAGCATAATTCAATGCATCTCTAGCTGCTCCAATAACTTGAGGAGTTGATCTCATTGAATATGCATCTTGTAGTTTTGTTTTCATTTTGCCAGTAACTAAATCACTACCACTAAATATATCTCTGATCATTAATGCCGAATTCATTGCACCAGAAAAACCTCTTAGCTCATGAATTTGAGATGAATAAGGTTTAAGATTCCCAAGCAATGCTTCTAGACTCATTGCAGTTGCAATTTCGGCATGTAAAATAATTTTTTCGAAGTCATAAATATGAAGTGCAGACATACCTGTTAATACATTAGATCCGTTTATGAAAGCTAAACCATCTCTAACTTCCAAGCCAGGTGCAGTAATACCTGCTTTTGAAAATGCTTCTGATGTTTTCATTCTTTCGCCATGATAATAGCACTCACCTTCACCCATCATAGTTTGGGCAGCTTGAGCCATTGGGGCTAAATCTCCAGAAGCACCAACAGATCCTTTCTGAGCCATAATTGGAACAACATCTTTATTTAACATTTCAATAATCGTTTCTGTAATTATTGGTCTGCAGGCAGAATTTCCTTTTAAATGAACATTTACTCTTCCAACTAGTGCTGCCCTTGAGTATTCAATAGGCATTGGCTTACCTATACCAGCAGAATGATTATAAACCAAATACTTTTGAAAGTCTTTCATCTTTTGTTCTGGTAATTTAGTTTCTGAAAATTCACCTATTCCAGTATTAATTCCATAAATATTTTCACCAGAATTAATTTTTTGTTCTAAAAATTCCCTACTCTTTCTTAAATTGGATTTGGATTTGCTGTCGATAGAAATTTTAGTTTTATCTCTAGCAATATTTTTTAAAGTTTCAACTGTTAAATTTTTGCCATTTAATTCAAACATTGTTTTGCCTTGGTATTAATTTTAATTTACTCAAACAAAAATACAATTTTATCTTTTATAACTAAAAATTCTTATGGAAATAATTAAAAATTTAAGCTACAACGAATTTATAGCCTTACTACTAACTTATACTGCTAAATCTGATAATGACTTTGATATAAACGAAAGATACATGCTTACTAAAAAAGTTGATTTTGAAGATTTGAAAAAAGCGGAAACTATGATTAGATCTCTAGATAAAGATCAAATTATGGAAATAATTAAAGAAGCTTATTCATATTTTTCAAAGGACAAAGTTAAAAAAGTACAGATATATAGTGATTTAGAAGAAATCATTAATAGTGATGGGTTTGTTCATGAAAATGAATTAGAAATATTAAATACCCTCAAGGAATTTGATAAATCAATACATAATTAAAAATCTTAAATTTATAAATATAATTTTAAAAATTTATTAGTAAGTTGTCTAAAAATATAATTTAAAGGAAAATATGAATACTAATTATAAAGAATGGACTAGAGAGGAATTTATTGCCTTTATGATGGTTTTTGCTGCATCATCAGATGATATTGATAGAAAAGAAAAAGCTCTATTAAAAAATGAATTGGGTAAGGGCTTATTTAAAGATATGAAAAAATTTGTTGACGATACAGCAGAATTTAGATCTAAAGCTATTATTGAAGATTTAAGAGATGTATTTTGTAAAACTCAAGAAGAAAGAGATGCTCTTTATGCAGAACTTGAAAAAGTTGTAATGGCAGATGGAGAGGTTAATTTCTATGAGAAACAAATGTTAAAACATGTTCATTCTTTAATTGATCCATCTTAATCATAATTATTTGATAGTGTGAATAATTTACCTAAAGACTGGGAATTAGTAGACCTAATTAAATTATCTTATTTTAAAGGATTAACCCCGTCATTATTAAAAAATGTTGTAGATAATTACAATTCGTATTTAGAATTTATTGAGGCTGATTTACCTCCAAATCTTAATATACTTATTAATCAAGGTGAACTTTTCAAAAGAAAGCAGATAGTTCCAAATGTTGAAGCTGAAAAGCAACTTGAAACTTGTAATAATCACCAAATTAATATTTGTACTATTTGGGATGAAAATTATCCACTATTATTAAATGAAATACATCAATCTCCTGCTTTCTTTTTTTATAAAGGTAGTTTAGACAAAATAAATTCACCAACTATTTCTATTGTTGGTACTAGAAAATGTAGCACCTATGGTAAGATAAATACAAGGCGTTATGCTAATTACTTCGCTTCAAAAGGAGTAAATATTGTATCAGGTCTTGCTTACGGAATAGATACTGAAGCACATTTAGGTGCAATAGAATCGGGTGGAATTACATTTTCGGTCATTGCATCTGGAATTGATAAACTCTCACCCCAAACTGCAATTTCAAATTCAGAAAAAATAATTGAATCTGGAGGAGCATTAATATCTACGTATCATTGTGGAGTAAGGGCATTACCACCATTTTTCCTACAAAGAAATAGAATTATCTCAGGATTAAGTTCTGCTACATTAGTGGTAGAAAGTAAGGTTAAAGGTGGTTCATTAAACACTGCAAAATTTGCAAGAGACCAAGATAGAGAGGTTTTTGCCGTACCAGGAAATATTACTTCAATTAATTCTGAAGGAACAAATGCCCTGATAAGAGATGGTTTAGCTAAATTAACAAACTCGCCAGAATCACTTTTTAAAGAACTTTTATTTGATTACAGTAGTAAAATTCAATTAATTGATTCAGTTGAGCTTAATTTTGCGACTAAGGACGAAGAGAATATTTATGCAATTCTTAGTTTTGAACCTATTCATATAGATGAGTTAGTGAACAAAGTAAATACTAACATGTCTCAGCTATTAGTCTGTTTATTAAATATGGAATTTTCTGGTTCAATAAAACAACTACCAGGCAAATACTACATTAGAAACTAATATTAACCTTTTAACAAATGCATTTTTTAGATTAGTATTTACCCAATCCTTTTTTAATTAAATGTTAGCCTTGCCTCAACCATTTAATAATATCTTTGAATTTAGGTTTTTTTCCTGTCATCAAAATACCAATTCTATAAATTTTTGCAGATACCCACAAAGCCATGAAAAAACTACTTATTGAAACTATAACTGATAATATTATTTCCCAAGCTGGAACATTCGTTGCGGCAATTCTAACAACCATTAAGATAGGGGAGAATAATGGAAAATGAGATGCCGCTACTACCCACCAAGCATCAGGATTTGCCATCACAAATTGAATCATTAAAATTGGTACAACAATAAATAAAGTTACTGGAGTTTGAAGTTGAGCTGCATCTTGATCGTTATCGACAGCTGATCCTAGGGCAGCAAACAATGTCGAATAGATAAAATAACCTGATAAAAAGTAGAAGATAAACCCAGCAATCAAACCAAAACTTATATCAGGAAAATCTGACATAATTTCATTAACCTTAGCTTGAGTAGCCGCATCAGCAGACATTCCCATGCTTCCTGCTTGCAATGTATCAGGATCTATAAACAATCCAATTATTTGTCCAGCAAACAAAAGCATACCTCCAATAAGTATCATCCAGGTAAGTATTTGGGTTAAGCCTAAACCCCCAATTGCAAGAACTTTGCCAAGAAGAATATCAAAAGGTTTTGCCGATGACGCAAGAATTTCTACTATTCTGTTGGACTTTTCTTCGACAACTGATCTTGAAATCATACTACCATAAATGAACATTAGCATATACATCACAAAACCAAGTCCATATCCAATATAGGTTAATTGAGCAGTTGAATCTTTTTCAATTTCTCCTGTTTCAGTAACTTTCTTTGTAGATAAATGAACACCAGCCTGAAGAGCATGAATCAAAGAATCTGATGCATTAAATTTTTTCAATCGTTCATTTCTTATTATCTTTCCCAAGTTATTTTCAAGTGCTTCGGTGTAACCTATACCTCCGCCACCCTTGGTATAAACTATAACTTTACCATCATCCAAAATAGATTTAGTAAGGATAGCAAAACCATCTATTTCCTCATTATTTAATTGATCGGTCAAATCAACTTGATTTAATTCTGTTAAAAAATATTTGGAAGTGTCTTTTGCAACTAATTGTTCTCCAATAAACTCAGTATTATCTAATATAGCTAACTTTAGAGTTGTTGAATCTTTTTGGAGAATAGAAAAAACTACTGTTACTGCTAGTATTAAGGCAATAGCAATAGGGGCTAAAAATGTCCCTATTATAAAACCTTTAGATTTTATTTTGCTTGTATATTCGTGAGAGATTATTGTAAATATTTTATTAGAACTACTCATAATTTAATTTTTTCTGATTTCTAAAATTGTATCTTCGTCAAGATTACTTCTTCCTACTGTCTCAATAAATATTTCATCAATACTTGGTAAATCCAAAACAAATTTATTAATATTGATTTTACCAACTGAATTTTGAATTAATTCATTTGGTGCATTTTTATCAAGTACTTTAAATTCATATCTATTTTGAGAATTAGTGATTATTTCTAGACCAACTGGTATATCTATATTATTTATATTACCTTCAAATTCAAATAAAAGATTATTTCTTCCAAAACTTTGTTTAATCTCTACTAATGATCCTTCAAGTATTACTTGACCTTTATTTATTAAAATAATATCATCACATAGTTTTTCAACTTGAGACATTACATGAGTTGATAATATTATTGTTTTACCCTGTTGTTTCAATTCTAATATAATATCTTTAAGAATC
This sequence comes from Candidatus Kapaibacterium sp., assembly GCA_028376765.1. Classification (GTDB taxonomy): domain Bacteria; phylum Bacteroidota; class Ignavibacteria; order Kapaibacteriales; family UBA2268; genus JAJRPT01. Next base: position 24,930 of record JAONBD010000008.1, on the reverse strand, counting down.
TCTGCATTAACTGGATCAAACCCAGAGAAAGGTTCATCTAAAATTAAAAATTCTGGATCATGTAATATTGTACCAATGAATTGAATTTTTTGAGACATACCCTTTGATAAATCTTGAACTTTTTTGTTTACCCAATCATCAGCATTAAGCTTTCTTAACCAATTCATTGATTTATCAAAAGAATCTTTTGATGATAAGCCTTTAAGTTTACCAAAATAAACAAGCATATCAATCACTTTTATTTTTTTATAAAGACCACGCTCTTCTGGTAGATATGCTATTCTGTTTTGATGAACTGGCTTAATTGGTTCGCCAAATAATATTATTTCACCTTCATCTGGCATATAAATATTTGTAATTTGACGTATAATTGTTGTCTTACCAGCACCATTTGGTCCAATCAAACCACATATTTGTCCTTTCTTTATAGAAAAGCTAACATTATTAGTGGCTTTATAATCCCCAAAATATTTGGTTACATTATTTAGTTTTAATAGTTCCATATTTCAAAATTATAAAATATTTTCTTTAAAAGGTAAACTAAAAAAATACTAAATTGTGAAAGTCTTTATAGTATTTTAGTGTGTTACATGAATATATCTACGAAAAAAGAGAGATTTGGTTGGTACTTTTATGATTTTGCTGCATCGGCATTTTCAACAACTGTAGTAACAGTATTTCTCGAACCTTTTTTAACATCAATAGCCACCAATGCATCTGTTGGTGGAGTAATTAGTCCATTTGGAATTGATATGAACCCAGGTTCATTCTTTTTCTATTGCACATCAATTTCAGTGATTCTCCAAGTATTTATTATGCCTTTGGTAGGTGCAATAACTGATTATACAGGTAGAAAAAAACAGCTGCTAGGTCTATTTGCATATATTGGTGCGTTTTCAACAATTGGTTTGTATTTCTTAGATGGAGAAAATTATTTATTCGGAGGAGGCTTATTTATCTTAGCTAACCTCTGCTATGGTGTAGCAATAGTAGCTTTAGATTCAATTTTGAATGATATTTCTACAAAAGAAGAAAGAGATAAAGTTTCTTCAAGTGGATTTGCATTTGGATATGTTGGGGGAGGAATCCTACTACTTATTAATTTATTGATGTTTAACATGGCAGATGATAATTCAAAGGGGGAAGTTGTGAGAATTAGTCTTGCCTCTGCTGGTGTTTGGTGGGCAATATTTACAATATTCCCCATGATTTGGATTAGGAAATATAAAATAATTAATGTTGCACCCAAAAAAACAAACCTTGTAAAAGTTGGATTTCATCAATTGTTTAATACAATCAAAGATATTAAAAACTACCCTATGACTTTAACCTTTTTAATTGCTTTTTTAATTTATAATGATGGAGTCCAAACTGTTCTGATTGCAGCTACGCCTTATGGAACTAAAGAATTAGGTTTGAGTACCGCTACAATGACTAAAGTTATTTTACTAGTTCAGTTTGTTGCATTTTTTGGAGCTTTCTTTTTTTCTTGGTTATCTGGTAAGATAGGATCCAAAAATACAATATTAACAACCTTGGTAATATGGTCGATGGGATTAATTTATGCATACTCATTTCTTGATGGTGAAAATGGATTTTATGCTCTAGGTATATTAATTGGCTTTGTAATGCCTGGTACGCAAGCAATTTCAAGATCTTTATATTCAAAGTTAATACCCAAAGGAAAGGAAGCAGAATACTTTTCACTTTATGAAGTAGCGGAAAGAGGAACTAGTGCAATAGGTCCATTGGTTTTCGGATTATCTTTCGATTTAACAAACTCTTACAGAGCAGCAGTATTATCACTTATAATATTTCTTGTAGTTGGCGGAGTTATTTTAATGTTTTTTAATTTAAAAAAAGCAGAACTAGAAGTATCAAAATATAGTTGATATTTTTGTTTTTAAATTTTGAAGCTTTTATTGGAAAATAAAGATGTAAAAAACTTTTGGTTAGTTACATTCGTTACAACTTTTGTCTACTAAAATATTACAAATATTTACAGTAAAAATCAGAAAAATAATTAGGAATCATTATGTTAAAGATTTTAATAATAATATTGAATTTATACGCTTTTTCTATAAGTCCATTGTGTGTCTATCAAGATTCAAAAGGTGTTTGGAATTTTATGGATTCAAATGGAGAAATATTTAAAACCAGAACAGATATATCCAATTATTACGGATATAGAGAAGGAATGCATCGAGTAAAATTAATAGATGATAATCAAGAAACATGGGCTTATTTGAATGAAAATGGTGAAGTCTTGTTTAAAGTCAAATATGATGTTGCAAAAGATTTTTACGAGGGAATGGCTTTAGTAGCTAATGAATCTAGAAATCCTGACTTTCCTAGAACTTATGGTTTTATCAATAAATATGGAAAAGAGATTGTTCCTCCGAAATATAAAGATGCTATTGTTTTTCAGGAGGGCTTAGCGTATGTAATGAACGATAAAGAAAGAGGATATATTAATAAAACTGGTCAATTTGAAATTAAATTGGCTGATACAATTGTAGGATATAGATTTTCGGAAGGAGTAGCTTCAGTTTCAGACCCAAAATTCAAGCATGGTTTGATTGATAGAAAAGGTAATCTAATTTCAGAATTTATTTATGATGAACCTAGTTATTTTTCAGAAGGTAAGTCCAAGGCTAATTACAAGGGATTAGTAGGTTTAATTGATACAACTGGTAATATTATACTTCCCTTCAAATATTTTGAGATTAAAGAGTTTAAAAATGGATTGTCCTTTGCTTCAGTTTCTAGTAGAAGTATGAATCATGTTTGGGCATTAATAGATCCTGCAGGAAACTTTTTGAGTGAACATGAATATTCTTTTGTTAATAACTTTAATCAAGGTTTAGCAGCTGTCAAACATATTAAAGATGGATGGAAGTTCATTACAGAAGATAATCAACAATACCTAGAGCTTAATTGTAGATTTTTAAATAATTTTGCTGGTGAAGAGGAATTAGCATGGGCATCAAAATTGATAGATTATGATTACTATGTTAGCGGATTTATTGATAAAACTGGAGAGCATGTAATAGTAATTGAAGATTATATTTTCGCTTATGACCTAAGGTTAAACCAAAGATTATATTAACATTATTCTTCAATAATTATAAATTCAACTCTTCTATTTTGTTTTTGAGCAAATTCTGAATCTCCTGTTTCTAATGGTTTACTTTTTCCAAAACCATTTGTTACAATTCTGTTTGAATTAATACCCTTAGAAATAAAATATTTTTTGACAGATTCTGCTCTTTTCTTTGATAATGCTAAGTTTCTTTTTTGGGTTCCAACATTATCAGTATGTCCTTGTATCTCTATTTTTAGATTAGGTCTATCTATTAATAAATCCACAACTCTATTTAATTCAGAAAAGGAATTAGGTAGTAAATTAAACTCAGCAAAATTGAAGAATATATTATTAAGTCTAATTTTTTGCCCTTTCTCTATTGGGACGAGGAATAAATCTTTTGTAACCTCGCTATATTCTAGCTCAGATTTTAAATCAAAATTTTCATTTACTGCAATATAACCATCAGCATGAGCATGAATTCCATAATTATCACCAGTTGGTAAGATAATTTTAAATTCACCATTTTCGGAATTGGATTGAGCAATTCCAAGTTGCTCACCATCTGATAATCTTTCATAAAAAATTGTAGCTTCAATAGGCTGATTATCTTTAATATTTAAAACTTTACCTGAAATAAGCATAACCTTTTCGGGTTTAAATTCATCGGGGATTTCAATTTTAAAAATATCATCAGCTCCAATAGAATTGTTTGTTGAAACATAGTAAGCATAATCTCCTGAAGCTGCTATTGTAAAATATGCATCCCATCCAGTGCTGTTAACCATACTTCCAAGATTAATAGGTTTAGTCCAAAGTGTCCATGTTGAATCTAATACTTTTGTATAATATAAATCAAATGAACCATATCCTGGAAATCCGTTAGACGAAAAGAATAAGGTCTTCCCATCTGCAGCTAGGAAAGGAGAATTTTCAAATGCTGTTGTATTTATTAAATTTCCTAGATTTTGTGGTGTGTCAAATGTGTTATCATCTAATCTTCTACTTACCCAAAGATCTGTTCCACCATAAGAATCTTCTGAATCAAATGCCATTAAAAGAGTTTTTCCATCAGCTGCTAAAAAATAGCTACTTAACTCTCCTTTTTTATTAAAATCATTAATAATGATTTCATCGGGGAAACCCCAATTAGAGCCATTTTTTAATGATTTAGAAACACCGCTAGATGGTCCTGAATCTTTAGAATAAACATTACCTACTACAAGAATATTCTCGTCAGGACTTAATGAAATTGCAAAATTTTGATAAATATTGTTAAGTGGTTCTCCAATATTAATAGCATTATCAAAAAATCCATCAGAATTTAATGAAGCTTTCCAAATATCTTGTAGTTTATCGTAGCCAATATTTTCAGGATGATAACTTCTTGTAAAATATATACTCTTACCATTTGAACTGATTATGGGAGCTAGTTCAGGATATTCAGAATTAACCCCTAATCCTAAATTTTGTGGTTTAGTTTTATATTGTTTAACATCGATGCTATTAACTTCTGGGTTTGTATCATATTCTATATCTGATAAACCGATTGCCTCTATTTCATTAAAACCGGGAACTCTTGAAGTTGACAAAATCAACTTTAAGGATTGAACTGGAAATTTAGATCCACCTGGAATAGCAAATTTGAAAATTCTATGATTTTGATTTGGCAAACTTAAAGAAGTAGGGTTGTAAACTGTATCAATTTCGTTAGATATGCCAAATAAAATTATTTTTGAAATAGATCCAGCATTGAAGTTTTCATGAATGTAAATATAATTTGATTTAATTGATTTAGGGAATGTTACATTCAAATATTCACCACTTAAATTAGATTCCTGCGATGGTCTCCAAGCTAGTGGGTTAGATCCATAAGAGCATAGGATTTTAGGTGCACCTAAAGCTTCTTTTGAAGAATACTCCTTATTTGAAAATTCACTTGAAAAACTATCAATCTTATCAGCCCAAACAATTTCACTTTGTAAATTATATTGAACAAGTATTAATAATATTAGCAACTGACTATTAATCTTCACTTTTTTCAATTCCCCTTATTTTAGCAATAGATGGTAACTTATCATGAACAAAAAGCAAAATGATAACACCTGAAGATACGCAAAAATCTGCTATATTAAACACAGGCCAATGAGTCATATTTAAAAACTCAATATTTGGTATATCTACCCTGATAAAGTCAACTACTTTACCATAAAACAAACTACTTTCAGAATATATAACTCCGTAGAAAACTCTATCAATCATGTTGCCAACTGCACCCGAAAAAATAAACATTATTCCAATTCTTACGAATTTGTTATAACCTTCTAACTTCCAAAGGTACCATCCTAACCCTGCACCAGCAAATACAGAAAACAAGCTTAAAAATATTTTGGCAGCACCAAACTCTAGTCCGAAAGCAGCTCCTGGGTTTTCTACAAATGTAAAAGTAATTGTCTCTCCAATTACAGGAATACTTTCCCCTAAATAAAATCCTTTATGTGTAAATCCAAATAGATTAAATCCTTTAACAACGATTTTTGTGAGCTGATCAAAGATGATTAATAGGAAAGCTATTGAAAAATATATTTTTGTTTTCTTCATATCCCAAATTTAATAATTAATTGTTAAAAAAATTAGAGTCTTTCGGCACTTATTAATATTGCTAAGCTTACTTATAAGTATTATATTGCAATATTATTGCAAATAAAAATAACATTTTAATTATGACAACTGAACAAAAACTAATTTCGTTAAGAAAATTAATGAAAACAAATAAACTTGATGCTTACATTATACCAAGTACAGATCCACATATAAGCGAATATGTTCCAGAAAAATATAAATCTCGTGAATGGGTTAGTGGCTTTAGTGGTTCAGTTGCTACTCTAGTAATTACCCAAGATCATGCTGGACTATGGACAGATGGTAGATATTTCTTACAAGCAGAAAAGCAATTATCATCATCTGAATTTGTATTGCACAAGCTTGGTGTACCTGGTCATAAAGATTACCCAGAATGGTTGAATAATCATTTGCCAGAAAATTCTACAGTTGGTCTTGACGGTTTTGTTTTTAGTACTGCATTAGTTGAAAATCTTAAAGAAAATTTCAGCTTAAAATCAATTTCTATAGATTCTAATCAAGATTTGATAAATGATCTTTGGCTGGATAGACCTGAATTACCAAAAAATAAAATATTTATACATAATGATAAATATTCGGGACAAACTGTCTCTGATAAAATCAAAAATATTAGATCGGGACTAAAAAGTAAAAATTGTGATAGTACAATTATTTGCAGTTTAGATGATATTGCATGGATTCTTAATCTTAGAGGAAGAGATATACCATTTAATCCAGTAGTTGTATCATTTTTAATAATTACTAGTGATTCAGTTTCTTTTTTTATAGACTCCGAAAAACTCACTGACGAGATTACTAAATATCTTAAAATCAACAATATAGATACCTTTAATTACAAAGATGTTGAAAGCCATATTTTGTCTCTTAACAATAATAATATTCTCATTGACCCAGTTAGATCTAACTTTAGATTATTTGACCTAATTCCTTCAACTTCAAATGTTGTTAAAAAGCAAAACATATCAACCCTTTTAAAATCAATAAAAAATGAAATTGAAATTGAAGGTATGAAAAAGGCGATGGAATTTGACCTAATTGCAATGATTAAATTTCAATTTTGGTTAGAAAAATCTTTTACTAGTTTAACTGAAATTGAAGCTGCAAAAAAACTTAATGAGCTTAGAGCAAAAAATAATACCTTTTATGGTGATAGTTTCAACTATATTTCGGGTATGGGAGAAAATGGAGCTATTATTCATTATTCACCTAATGAATCATCTAATGCCAAATTAACTGATGAAACATTTTATTTGATGGATTCTGGTGGACAGTATTATGAAGGAACTACTGATATAACAAGAATGTATCATCTTGGTAAACCAAGTTCACAAGAAATTAGAGATTATACTCTAGTTTTAAAGGGAATGATAAATTTAACTCTACAGAAATTTCCAATTGGAACTAGAGGTGGGCAATTAGATATTCTAGCAAGACAATTTCTTTGGAATAACGCTCTTGATTATAATCATGGTACTGGACATGGTGTTGGCTGTTTTATGAATGTGCATGAAGGGCCTCAAAACATAAGAAAGGAACATAATCCAACAGAGCTTGTTGAGGGAATGATCTTATCTAACGAACCAGGTGTTTATAGAGCTTCTGAATATGGAATAAGAATTGAGAATTTAATCTTAGTTAAAAAAATTACGGATAGTAAATTTAATGAATTTTTAGGATTTGAGACTTTAACACTTTGCCCAATTGAATTAAAGACGGTTGATAGAAATCTTCTTTCAAATGATGAAATTAATTGGTTGAACAATTATCACCAATTAGTTTATGAAACTGCCCAAAACTCACTTGATGATGAAACCAAAGAGTGGTTGAAAATAAAAACAAGAGCTATTTAAATTGAAAAATATTGCAAAAAATATACTTCAATGGGGAATTGCTGGTGGAATATTAGTACTCTCTTTATGGTGGGCTTTTTATGACATAGAATTAGAAGCTATGAAAGGTGTACTTTCCAATGTAAATTATTACATTGCTTTGATACCGATTCCTATAGTATTGTTTTCACATTGGATAAGAGCATACAGGTGGAAAACATTTTTAGAACCAATTAAAAAAATTGATTCTACTTGGAACCTTTTTTCAGCTGTAATGATACTCTATGCTATTAACACTGTAACATCAAGAGCAGGAGAGTTTGTTAGGCCTTATGTTGTTTCAAAAAGAGAGAAAATTTCATATTCTTCAACCTTTGGTACAATTATTTTAGAAAGGGTTGTAGATGTAATTACTCTAATTATAGTATTTGGCATTACATTTTTATTTTTAAGTCAGGATATTGCAAAAGTTTTACCTGCTAATGTTAACCCTAGTTCAATTATAATAATTTCGTTTTTAATAATTGCTGTTGGTCTTCTTAATCTTTACCCTCCGTTCTTAGACTTTATGTTACGCAATTTGCTTAAACCAATATCAGAAAAGTTCTACCAAAAGGCTTCTGGGATTTTTGAAAGGTTTAAAAAAGGTCTTTATATTTTAAAAAATCCTTCAAAATATTTAAGAATTGGATTATTGTCATTACTAATATGGGTATTTTATGCTCTACCAATTTACATTACATTTTTTGCATTTGATTTTCAAAATGAATTAAATCTTGGTTTTGTAGATGCAACGATGTTAGTTATTGTTGCTGGAATTGCAGTTACAATTGCACCATCTCCAGGGGGAGCTGGCGTATACCACCTATTTATGCAAAAATCCCTAGTTAATCTTTACAATGTAGACCCAACAACTGCATTAGCTTTTGCAACAGTTGTTCATGGTATTAGTACTGTAACACAAACTGTAGTAGGGTTTCTTTTCTTTAAAAGGGAGGGACTTACTAGTTTTAAAATTAAAAAAGATGAAGAAGATTCATAATTGATTATCTATTTTTAAGGGTAGATAATGATTTTAATTTGTTGAAAATCAAATTATGTGATTTTTTGAACTTATTTAAGTTTTGATTAGTAGAATCCTTGATATACAATTCTAAATTTTGTGTATCCTCTTTCATTTTTTCACTAATGTATATTAGCCTATAAATTACAACAGCATCTTCGTTAGATTCAGCTAGCTTATGCAATTCTCTAAGATTCAAATCTAGTTGATTGATAACTTGCTTTAATGATAACAATATTTTTGTACTCTTTTTTGTATCAATGTTTTTATTCAAAACTTGCTCTGCTAACATATCTACATTCAAATAACTTAAATATATATTTGAGGAAGAAAAACTTCCAAGAACACTCATTAACTTTTTGTTATTGTTGCTATTTATGCTATTATCTTGAGAATATAAATTAATACTTAAAATCAAGCATAAAGAAAATATAATTGTTTTCATTTTTGTTTATTTATTTGTTAATAAAGTTTTGATAATATCTACGGCTGAACTAGTCATTACACTTGAAATATCAAGATGGAAAACAGTTCTAATTTTGTTATTACCAATATGCATTAGTAACATACCCATATTTTTTGCATTTGTTACAAAAGTATCTGCATCAATTGGTTTTTCTAGTTTGAATGTAACAATATTTGTTTCAACATCATTTGGATCTAGAATTATACCAGAAAAATTTGAAATATTTTCTGAGAAATACTTTGCGTTTTCATGGTCATATTTCAAGAGATCAAGGTTGTTTTCAAGGGCATAAATAGCTGGATTTGCAATAATTCCAACTTGTCGCATACCTCCACCATATATTTTTCTAACCTTCAAAGCATTTCGAATGTATTCATTACTACCAACTAAGCAAGAACCTATTGGTGCACCTAATCCTTTAGAAAAACAAACAGAAATTGTATCGAAGCATTTTCCAATTGCTTTAGGATCTAAGTTATGCTTTACAATTGCATTCCAAAGTCTAGCTCCATCTAAATGTGTTTTTAATTTATATTGATTTGCTAACTCTTTAACTTGCTCCATGTAATCTAATGAAATAACCGTTCCACCATGTCTATTATGGGTATTTTCGAGACAAATTAATGATGTTTTTGGAAAGTAATAAACATTTGGTCTAATACATTCTTTAATTGTATTTAAATCCATCTCACCTTTTTCTGAGGCAATTGTTCTTAGTTGCAAACCTGATAGGATAGAAGGGCCAGCAGTTTCATAATAAAATATATGAGAATCTTGTTCTACTATTATCTCATCACCCTGATTTGTAAGAATATTTAATGCCGTTTGATTAGCCATAGTACCTGATGGCATAAAGAGAGCTGCTTCCATACCAAAATAATCGGCAATCATATTTTGAAGATTATTTACGGTGGAATCTTCGGAATATACATCATCACCTACAATTGCATCTACAACAGTTTCTCTCATTTTTTCACTAGGTTTAGTGACCGTATCGCTTCTTAAATCTATCATTAATCTTTGCTCAAATATTTTAGTTTATCTATTGAGTTCCTAATATAATCATTTGAATTGGTAAATCCTCTTTCAATGAATGATACTTTTCCATTTATATCTAAGTAAATTGTTGTAGGCAAGCCAACTGCTCCATATTTTTGGGGTAGCATATCTGTTTCATCTACTAATATTTTATAGTTGGGTTCAATACTTTCTAGGTGTTCATATATATCTGACCATCTTGTTTGTGGATTTTCCCAAGTACTTATTCCAATGATGTTAAATGTATTTTCTAAGTTATTATTTATTGATTCTATTTCTTCAATTGATGGAATCATTGATTCGCATGGACCACACCAAGTAGAATAAAAAACAATCATTGTAGGCTTACTATTAAAAGATTCTAAATCTATAAAAGACTTATCACTAGTTTTTATAAAGCCCTTTAATGAAGCTCCATCAATCATCTCATAATCTAATTTTTTTAATCTCTTTTTTTCAGATTCCATAATCCAATTATTTTTAACTACTTCCCATTGATTATCAAAGAGTTCACTACCCCAATTAAATAATTTTTCAGAAAAATTACTATTCTTAATAGCTAATTCAAGTATTTGCTTCCTTTCACCAACTGAACTAAGTGTTAATAAATAATGTTCAAAAAACTTTGGGTTAATGTTATTTTTCATCTCAAGTAATATTTTATCATAAATTACTTTAGCAGCATTCACACTATCATTATCAAGTAAATAATTTGCTTTAGTGTATAATATTTCTTTTAAAAGAATCCTATAGTTATAACTTTCAAGTTGTGATTTCGAATTATCGTTTGAAATTAAATTAATAGATTTATCAAAAAAATGAATAATAGTTGAATCCTGCTCTAATCCAGGATTTTTAAACTCAATTAATCTAGTTGCTAAATAGTAGTATGTTTCTGCAGGCAATTGATTATTATCAATGAACTTAATTATTTTGTTAAAATTACCATTTTGCAATTCACTTGATATAAATGCACTCATAATCTTTGCTGTTGATGAGTGATTTGGAAAATACTTCAGGAAATTAATTGATAAATTTTCAAATTCTTTTGCATTTTTTGATTCTGCCATTTTAGAAATAAACACTTCCGAAGCATACTCTGATTTAGGATTTTCAGTAATAAAATTATATTCGATATTATCAGCTATTTCATTTTTACTAATTGATTTTAAGGCTCTTACAATCGATTTAATTTCAATTTCAGAATAGTTTGTCTTTGAGTTAAATTGTTGATTATAAATTTCTAAGATTGCATTTCTATAATTATCGTAATCAATTTTTTTCAAATCGAACTGAACACTATTTAAAGCAATCATTGCTAAGATATTTTTAGGGTAGAAATTCAACTCTTTTTTAAAGTAAGATTCTGCACTATCCAAATTTATTATTTTTAAGTAATTTGAATAAGCTCCTAGATATAATTGACCAAGGTTATAAAAACTATTTTGAGTTTGAATAGAAGGCTGAATTAACCAATAACGTCCATTGTTATTATCTTCAAATTCAGTGGTGATAACTTTTAATACATAAAAACTATTGGGATTCAGATTTGTATTTAGTTGAGAATCATTCATTTTTAACAATTGAGATGAATTGGTTAAATTAGAATTAATCTCAAGGAGGTTCATATATATTTCATCATTATATGAATCATTTTTATAAGTGAAATTATAATTATCATTATTTTGATTGATTAGCAAATCAGCTTCAGAGCAAATATATGATAGTAAGAATATTAAAATTAGCTTCATAAAAAATTCCTTTTTTCAATATTACGATTTCTGTTTAGCTATGTTGTCAAAATTATTTTCTAAAATTATTGTGGAACTTTAGTTGAATTTTACTATATTTTAAAGAATAATAAACACAAAGGAGGAAAACATGGAAAATATTGGCTTGATAGTATTGATAATAGTACTAGCTATTGCTATTCCAATTGTTTTAGTAGTTCTATCGGCTCAAAGGAAAAGAAAGGAAGTTGATCAAAATAGTAATAACAAAAAAAGTAATCACAGAAAAAGAAAGAAAAAGAAATAACACATGAAAAAATCGATTTTAACCTCAATTATCATTTTATTAACTTTAATGGGATGTTCTCGTGTACCCATTACTGGTAGGAAGCAATTCAATATAATTCCTAAAAATACACTTTTATCACAAAGTTTTAATTCATACAATAGTTTTTTGAATGAAAATAAGGTAATTAAAAATACTAAAGACGCAATCCTGGTAAAAAAAGTTGGAAACAGAATCAAAAATTCTGTAATTAACTATATGAAACAAAAAGGACTTTCTAAAGAACTTGAAAGCTTCAAATGGGAATTTAATCTAGTAGAATCAAATGACATTAACGCTTGGTGTATGCCAGGGGGCAAAGTAGTATTTTATACTGGTATTCTTAAATATACAATGAATGAAGCTGGAATTGCAACTGTTATGGGTCACGAAATCGCTCATGCAATTGCTAAGCATGGAGCTGAAAGAATGAGTCAAACTTTAGTGAAATCTTTTGGTGGTCTTGCACTAAATGAGTTTATGGAGCAGAAAGGGGTCGAAGGTAGAAATTATTGGATGGCGGCTTATGGAGCAGGCACAAGCTTAGGTTTTTCATTGCCCTTCAGCAGATTACATGAAACTGAAGCAGATAACTTGGGCTTAGTATTTATGGCAATGGCTGGCTATAATCCAAATGAAGCAGTTAAGTTTTGGGAAAGAATGTCTAAAGGTAAGTCGGGTGGCTCTCCTGAGTTTTTATCCACACATCCTTCACATAAAACTAGAATTAAAAATTTGAAAAAAGAAATTCCTAAAGTAATGAAATATTATAATTAATCAGGTTTAATTGGGGAGCTGTTTAAGTTGGTTTTGTTTCTGAACTTATAAATATATGATAATCCAATTCCTAAAAAATCAATGTTCCAATCGATATTTTTGATTAAATCACTCATTCCTATTGAGTAATAAATTTCGGGGACAATTAATTTACTTTCTTGATTATTAAGTGGGATGCCGTAAGATATTGACATTTCTGTACTAAACAGGTGTTTATTTAAGTTGCTGAAATTTCCATCTTGTCTATTTCGTGTTTTTGTTCCATTTTCAACAAATATTGCATTTGCTGGAGAAACGATAGATTCTTTATATGAAAATCCAGCATTCAAAATATATGAATATCGTAGACCTAAGTTAATATTTATCAAATATATAGGTTCGTAACTTAGCAAAAATGTCATACCACCTGTTAATATTTGAGTGTCAAGGGTGTGATTGCTAAAACCGACTTCGGGCTTTCCATTAACATTTACCCTTTCCAAGCTCTCTTTATTTGTTAATATTCCGCTAATATCTCTGATAGACGGTCTAACATTTAATGAAATGTCTCTTGTTATTGGTAATCGAATAGATGCACCAAATTCCCAACTAAAACCATTTCCTTTCTTAAAATTTGGGCAACAATAGTTTAATTCTGGTAAATCATCATCAATTATATTCGATGAGTGATTACTATTACCAATTATTCCAAAAATGCCAATCGAAGAAGTGTTTTTTTTAATTTCTTGCGAATAGCTAAAAGCTGACATTATTAATAAAATTAAAAGTGTTTTCATAATAGTAGTAACACTTAAGATTGAAATATGTCTCAATTAAATATTTATTTTTTTGAAATATTAACATTCATTACTGAATATCTTACTAAACCAGCAGTATTTTTTATATCTAGTTTTTGCATTATATTATATCTATGAGATTCAACAGTCCTAATTGATATAAATAATTCATCAGCTATTTCTTGACTAGTTTTTCCTAATGCTACAAGATTAAGAATTTCCTGTTCTCTTTTTGTTATTATAACAGGTGCGGAATCTTGCTCTTCTGTAGGAACATATTTCTTTTGCATAATCTTAATAATTGATTTAGAGAATGCTCTCTCTCCATGCATTATAGAATGAATTGATGAAATTAATTCCTTTGCACCGATGTCTTTAGCTAAATAACCATCTGCTCCTGCTGATAAAGCTTGCTCTAAATGATAAGAATCTTCATAAGCAGTTAACATTACTACATAAGAATCAGTAATATTTTTAATTTCTAGAGCTGCTTCAATTCCTGTTTTAGTAGGCATCAAAATATCAAGTAAAGCAATATCAGGCTTATGATACTTTACAAGTTCAACTGCATCTTTACCATTAACTGCTTCATCTAAAATTTTTATGGACTTATCCACTGATAGTAATCTTCTAAGACCCGCTCTAACTACTTCATGGTCATCAGCTAAGATGATTTTTATTGGGTTTTCTTCAGTATATTTTATCATCTAAGTAAATCCTTTTTTAATTCTTTAATTTCTTTAAGCCACAAGTTACTACTAGCATCAGATGGCATTCTCCAATCAGACCTTGGAGATAATGATACAGATCCAACCTTTACTCCATCAGGCATAAGAGATCTTTTAAATTGATTATTAATAAATCTAGTTATAAAGTTCTCTAACCATTTTATAATTGTTGAGCTATCAAATTCATCATTAAAAGCAATTTTTGCTAAATAGAATATTTTTTTCACAGAAAATTGATATTTAATGAAGTAATATAAGAAAAAATCATTTAGGCTGTATGGCCCAACAATTTCTTCTGTAAGATGTTTAACAGTATCTCCATCTGATGGAAGTAATTCTGGACTAATGGGCTGATCAATTATTTCCAATAACAATCTTTTTAGGTTTAGATCTGATATTGAATTAGCATAATAAGAAATAAGGTGTTTAATAAGTGTTTTGGGCACACCTGAATTAACACCATACATTGATACTTGGTCCGCATTATATGTACACCAACCTAAAGCAAGCTCAGATAAGTCTCCAGTACCTATTGTTATTCCATTAACCTTATTAGCATAATCCATTAATATCTGAGTTCGTTCCCTTGCTTGCGAATTTTCATAGGTAATATCATAATTATGATTTTCATGCGAGATATCTTTTAAGTGCATTTCGACGGCTTTTGTAATTTCTATAGTAACTTGCTTAACTCTAAATGCATCTGTTAGTTTTACAGCTCTTGACTGAATTGATTTACTTGATCCTGGCCCAGGCAATAGCAAAGCATGAATTCCCTTAAGATCTAAGTTCAATTTTTCAAAAGCTTTGATAGTAACAATTAATGCCAATGTAGAATCTAATCCTCCAGAAATTCCAATTGTTACATTTTTTAAGCCAATATGTTTTAATCTTTTTGCGAGAGCTGTAGATTGAATTCTTAAAATTTCTTCATAAGTTTCTAATTGTTTTTCAGATTCTGAAGGAATAAATGGAAATTTATTTGGATTGCATTTAATAGAACTTAGTGCTTGAATACTCTGATTAATAATAATCGTTTTAGTGTTCTCAGAATTGTTTGAAAATGTTTTATTCACCAACCTTTCTTTTCTAAGTTTTTGAACATCAAAATCTGTTATTATATAATCAGTTTCAAAGTTGAAATTTCGATTTTCAGAAATTATTCTTCCATTATCTGAAGTAATTAAATGCCCAGAATTTACAACATCTGTGCTACTTTCGCTTGGATTTGCTCCGCAGTAAATATATCCAGTAATTGTTCTAGCTGATTGATTTGCTACTAAGTTTCTTCTATATTCCGATTTGCCTAATAATTCATTACCAGCTGATAAATTAAAAATCAACTCAGCACCATCTAAAGACATTTTTGAAGAGGGTGGGATTGTAGCCCATAAATCTTCACATATTTCAACTCCAAATTTTAATCCATCTTTTTCAAAAATTAAATTTGTGCCAATTTGAATTAACTCATTCTCAATTTTTATAAGTGTATTTTCAAACTCTAAAGCGGGACTAAACCACCTATCTTCATAAAATTCATTATAATTAGGTAAATAGCTTTTAAGTATAATGCCATCAATTGAACCATTACTAATAACTGCAGCTGAATTATATAAGCAATTTCCTAGTTTGATTGGCAATCCAACTATAATTGAGGAATCAATTTGTTTTGAGAACTCCTTTAGTTCTAATAAGCCCTTTAAACAAGAATCTATTAAATCATTATTAAAAAATAAATCAGCACAGGAATATGAACTAATTGTTAGTTCTTGAAAACAAATAATACTCGATTCTTCATTATTCATTTTTTTTGCTATTGATTTGATTTCTGAGATATTAAAATCAATATCAGCAACTTTTATTTGTGAGCTTACAGCTGCAACTCTTATATAGCCAAGTGATTTATAATTTATAGTCATGCTATTTTAATATAGTTATTTGCTTGATTTTCTTTTTCAATAAAACTTTTTAAGTTTATGTTTTCAACCGAATTCAGTTCCGGGTCATTAATTAGAAGATCATCTACTTCTTTACCAGCTTTTTTAATAATATCATTATCAACCAGTAAATCAATGAATTTAAAATTAGGCAAACCAGATTGTTTTAAACCAGTCATATCACCAGGACCTCTTATTTTAAAGTCTGCTTCAGCAATTTCAAAGCCGTCTTGAGTTTTTTCCATGGTTTTTAGCCTTAACAAAGCAGATATTTTTTCCATTTCATTATCTACTCCACGCTTTAAAGAGTATTCGTATTTATCTACAGTTGCTAAAATACAAAAAGATTGATTTGAACCTCTACCAATTCTTCCTCTTAATTGGTGTAATTGTGATAATCCAAATCTTTCTGCATTATTTATTAACATAACTGATGCATTTGGGACATCTATCCCAACTTCAATTACAGTTGTTGAAAACAATATTTTTATTTCATTATTAACAAACTTATTCATAATTGAATCTTTTTCTGTCCACTTTAGTTTACTATGAATTATACCACATGGAATATTTTTAAAAATGGTTTTTGATAGTAGTAAAAATTGTTCTTCGGCAGATTGCAAATCAATTTTTTCAGATTTTTGAACAAGAGGAAATACTATATATGCTTGCCTGTCATTTTTTATTTCGTTGATTATGAAGTTATAAGAATCTGATAATCTTGATTCGTAAGTTATCTTTGTTATAATTTCTTTTCGTCCTTTTGGTTTGTTTATTATAACAGATACATCCAAATTAGCGTATAAGGTCATAGCTAGTGTTCTTGGGATAGGAGTTGCAGACATTACCAATACATGAGGCGAAATATTCTGATCTGAAAATGAATTCGCTGCAAGTTTTTGAATAGTTTCTCTTTGACCAACACCAAACCTATGTTGTTCATCAATTACAATTAGGCTAAGACTGTTATATTTTACATTTTTTTGAAAAAGAGCGTGTGTTCCGACTACAATTTTTGATAATCCACTTTCTATTTTTTTAAATTCTTCTTTTTTTATCTTTTTAGTTAAGCTGCCAGTTAATAATGTAATTTCAATATCTAATTCTTCACATAATTTATTAAAATTATTAAAGTGTTGTTCAGCTAACAGTTCTGTTGGTGCTAAAAAAATTGTTTGGTATCCTTTATCTACAAGCATTAGCATAGTTAATAAAGCTACAATCGTTTTACCAGATCCAACATCACCCTGCAACAACCTGTTCATAGGCGAATCTTTTTTTAAATCTAATGCAATTTCATTTAAAACAAATTTTTGATCTTTTGTTAGTTGAAAGGGTAATTTGTCATAAACTTCCCTTGATAGTCTACTTTTAGAAGTAATCTTAATAGCGCTATCTTGTACTAATTTGTTATTAGAAATCTTTGTTTGTAGGATAAAAGTAAAAATCTCTTCAAATTTCATCCTAGTTAGAGAATCGAGTAATAAATTTCTATTTTCAGGGAAATGCAAATTTTCTACTGTTTCTGAAATTCCCAAAAGATTGTGTTTAAGTAATATTTTTTGCGGTAATTTTTCAAAAATTAAATCTTTAACTTTCGTAAATGAATATTTAACAATAGACCTGAAAGTTGTATTGTTAATTGAGTTTTTAGTTAGCTTTTCTGGTAACGTGTAGTTTGGTAATATCTTTCCATTATTCAAAGACTCGATTTGATCATCATTTATTATTTCTATGCTTGGGTGATTAAATTCTACATACGATTTGTTTAAAGTGGCTTTACCGCTGATAACAAGTGAAAGACCTAATAGATATTTTTGTTTATAATATTCAGTATAATTCCAAAAATTTAGCTTTGCAAACTTATTTGATTGATCACTTAAAATTACAGATAATAGTTTCTTACCTCTTGATAGATTTACTTCTCTTTTTTCAACAATTTTAGCAATAATAGTAGGAACCTGCTTAAGGTTAATATTGAATATTTTATCAGTATCAATTTTGAACATAAGTTGTTGATCTGTTAAATCATTATACAATTCATTTATGCTAACAACTGAGTTCAGTTCAGTATAGGATTTAGGGTAGTAATTAATAGCTTCATCAAAATTGATAAAACCATTATTAGCTAAAATCTCAGCTCTTTTAGGGCCTATACCTTTGATGTATTGAAATGGTAAATCATGCTTATTGTTCAAAATATTAATTTTAGATTTGTTAAAAATTATTATGTTGTAGAAGTTTTATGTACAAATTTAAGAAGCTTATTTGAAAAGTCTAATTTTCTATCTATTTATTGCAATTTTCATTTCGTTTATTTGCTCAATATTAGAAGCCGTGATTTTAAGTGTTAGTCAATCCTTTATTCAGATTAAATCTGAAGAGGGGAAATCTTATACTAGTTATTTGAGCGATTTTAAAAGAGATATAGACAAGCCATTATCAGCAATTTTAACATTAAATACATTTGCTCACACTATTGGAGCCGCTGGTGTAGGGTTCGAAGCACAAAATTTATGGGGAGAAGAGTATCTCACACTTACTTCCGCCATAGTAACAATTCTTATTTTAGTTTTTAGTGAAATCATACCAAAGACAATTGGTGCTAGTTATTGGAAATTTTTAGCAGGACCTAGTACTTATATTTTAAGATTTTTAACAGTTATTTTATATCCTTTTGTATTTGTAATGCAGATTATTACGAAATTAATAGCAAAAGGAAAAAATGAAGGATCAATGTCTAAACACGAATTATCAATTATTACAGAAATGAGTGAGAAAGATGGTTTACTAAGAAAAGATGAATCTAAAATAATTAAAAATTTACTAAAATTTAGCGATATTCTTGCAGAAAATATAATGACACCAAGAACTGTTGTAGTTACAGTTGAAGAATCGACAAGTATACAAGAAGTTTATGAAAATAATATGATAAAGCATTTTTCAAGGATTCCAATATTCAAGGATGAACTTGATAATATAACTGGATATGTACTTAAAAATGAATTGTTACAAAAAATGATAACTGGAGAGGGGAGCAGCAGTGTATCAACTACTAGAATTCCAGTTTTAAAAGTTTCAGAAAAAATCCCTTTGCCAGATCTTTATGAAAAAATGATTAAATTAAACGAACACATTGTAATTGTTCAAGACGAATATCAGGGTTTTGCTGGTCTAGTTTCAACGGAAGATATTATTGAAACACTTCTTGGAATAGAAATTACAGATGAGTCTGACCAAATTGAAGATTTACAGAAATTTGCAAGGAAAAATTGGGAATACAGAGCAAAAAAACTGGGTATTCTAGCAGAAAATATAATTGAAAATAGTGATGAAATTAAAAAAGATGAAGAACTTCCTGATAATAAATAATTTTATGTTGAAATTTTTTTGAAACATTATTGTTTATTAAGTTATATTATTAAATAATCATACTAAACAAGAAAGAACATGAAATACATTATACTAATCCTTGTGGTACTATCATATACCCTAAATGCAAAGTTTTCTCTTACTGGTGTTAATTCTGAAGAATTTCCTAAGATTAAAATGGGATTTTCAGCAACAGATAATAGTGATAATGCTATAACAGATATTGTTCCAAGTGATTTTACAATCGTTGAAAATGGAGTGGATTTATCTGCTACATTAGAATTGATTTGTGAAGACTTGGGAGACTTAAGAGAAGCATCAATTCTTTTGGTTTTAGATCAATCTAGATCTATGAGACCTAGCCTAGATGATCCAACTGATAGATGGGAATGGGTAGTAGAAGGAGCCACTAATTTTATTGATGCAGTTAGTTTTGAAGGTAGAACTCAAGTTGGTATTTCAATATTTGGTAAAACTACTAGGTTGCTACATCCATTTACCCAAGATAGGAACTCGCTAGTAAAAGCTGTAGAAGAACACAATCCAGCAGGAACGGCAACTTTTTATAATCCACCATTCTTAGATCCTGAGGTTGGGGCAGTAAATCTACTGTCTGAAATGCCTACTGATGTTAGAAGAATTGTTGTTTTTTTAACAGATGGATTAAATACTGATAACGAAGATGATAGGTATTTAGAAATCACTGATGAATTAAACAATAACGGGATAAATGCTTATACAATAACATTACTTATGCCAATGCCCACTAAATTAGGTCAATTAGCTACAGACACAGGTGGGAGAGACTATGAGGTGTTCACTCGTGAAAATTTATCTGAAATCTATCAGTTAATAGCACTTGATATTCAAAAAGTACAATCTTGTAATCTTTACTACACATCACCTTTTGGATGTGATGAAAACTCTAGAGATAGAACATTAACTGTTGATTTTTCTAAAGATACTGAAAAGAAACAGAGAATCAGAAATTATTTTGCTCCTGAAAATTCAGTAGCAAAATTCGATTTTTCTAAGTCACTTGTAAATTTTGGCAATCCAGATCCTAACAATTCAACTATTTCTTCAGTAACTTTTTCAAATGTGACAGCACCTTTAAAAATAGATGATTTGTCTATATCACCTAATAACTATTTTAAAGTTTTAGATTTTCAAATTGATGGAGTAGATGCTTCTTTTGGTGATACTGCTCCAATTGGTTCTTCAATTTCAGTAAATATGGAGTTTACTCAAGGTCCAACTAAAGAATTTAGACAAGCTAGTCTTAATGTTGTTGGAGATTTTTGTGGACCTAATATTGAATTAGTTGGTGGTTTTTCAGAAGTAGTTTTAATATCTCCAAATGATGGAATTGTATCTTCTGCATGTGAAGATATCCTTATCGAGTGGGCTGGAGTAGATATTTCAACATCTGTTTCATTATATTATGAATTTAATGCAGATGGTAATTGGATTCCATTAAATGGTGGTGCTCCTGTTTCGGGTGGTAGCTTTATATGGACAGCACCAAATGCTGGTGAATATAAATTTAGAGTGGTACGAGATGAGCAACAACTTTATCTTTGGAACTACTTAATAAGCTCCAATGAAGATGCTATAACTGCTGGAATTACATTAGATGATAATGGTACCTTTATTTATAATACAGGCTATTTTGAAAACTCAGTAAATATAAAAAATGAAGATTTACCTTCAACTGATTTTCATGACATTTACTATTCAAAAGTTGATAGAGATGGAAATCTTGAGTGGAACTTCAGGATTACAGGGCCTGGGGATGATTCGACTTCAGGTATATCAAAACTACCAAATGGTGATATACTAATATGTGGAACAGTAGAAAAAGGTGCTAATTTCGGTCCAGTATTTCCAAATATGGAATATAATTCGAAATCTTATGCCTTTGTTGCTCAAATCTCTCCTGATGGTACAATTCTAAATGTGAGAACATTTGGGTCTAAAGGTGTAAATAATGAAACTGAAGCATGGTTCACTGGAATTAGATATGATGCTGGTAGAATTGAGATTGTAGGACGATATAGAGGTATATTAAATATACCTATGATACCATTTCCTAAAGATTTACCGCACAATGGAGGGCCAAACTCGAGTCCATTTGTTGTCTATTTGAATGATGATTTCTCTATAATTAATGGTTACGAGCAAGGTTATAATTTAAATGATTTTGAATCATTTTTGATAGATGATGGTCAAGGTAATGAATATGGTACTGCTTTCTTTATAGATTCTGACAACCCATTTTCTTATCAATCTTCTGGGAAATATGACTCTTATGTATATAAATTTGGTACAATTGAAGAAAGTGTTGATGAAAACGAAGTCCCAATTACAGTAGAAAAGCCAATTTTAGTTTTTAACCAAACTATAGCAGATGCTGGTGATGTAATGATTTCTGACTTTGGAACATTTAGAGTTGAAGGAGTTTTAACTAATCCTGGCGATTTAGCTGTAGAAATTGAAAGCTTTGATTTTGATAATTTTGTACAAGATGAGTTCACTCTCAATTCCTTAATCCCAAATCAAATTCTAGCTGGCGAAACTATCAATATTGAATTTATTTTTACTCCTCAAGAATTAGGAAAAAGAGATGCGACCTTTAATATTAAAGGGATTTGTACAGATATAGTTAGTATTGACCTCACTGGTAATGGAACTTGCAGGGGAGAAGCTGATGAATCGTTTGATGTTGGTGCAGCTGTTACACAAGTTCCTAAAAATATAACTGCCAATTCAATCTTTAGAAATCCTACAAATCAATCACTATTTATTGAACCGATTATTATAAATGATTTAACCAATCAATTTGAAGTATTTATCAATGATAATGGAAATAGGGTAAACTCAATTTCAGTACCCCCATTTCAATCAGTAGATATAGATATAATTTTCACACCTAATTCAGAAGGTATACAAACAGCAACAATAGATTTTCAAGTAATTGATGTTTGTGAAAATGTTACAACTGATATTTTTGGTGAAGGGATTAATTCTAGTGTAGTTGCAACAGCAACTCCTATTACTAATAGAGTTTTTACAGTAAATTCAAATCAAATTGAACTTGAGAATTTATCACCTTTAGCTGTTGAAATTACTGAGGTATCATTAGTTGATAATAATGAAGGATATTTTGAACTATTGAATATTCAGAACAATTATAATTTAGATGCAAATTCAAAAATACTTATTGATTATACATTTCATCCCTTGACAGAGGGTGATTTTACTTCCAAGCTAAGAATAGTAACTTCTGATGGTAAGGTAAATGAATCTACTTTATTAGTTGGTAGAGGACTTGAGCCTAATTTAATCATAACATTTAATTGTCCAGAAACAACTTTACAGGGAGAAGTTGGAAACGCTGAATTGATATTAGAAAATACTAGTCAATTTGAAGAAGTAAAAGCAATAAATGTAACTTCTTTGATAAACGAATATAAATTTGATGGTGATTTAACTGACTTAACTGAATTTGAATTAGCTCCAAACTCTACAAGAACTATTAATGTAAATTTTGCCCCTATCAATAATAACGATGTAGCTGCTCAATTTGATATTACAGCAGATGCAGCTCTAGGAAATAATATTGATGATACTTATGAATCTGAATTAGAATATTTTATGGATTTTGATCCTTGTGTTGTTGAACAATCAATTAACACTGATAATATTGATTTTGGAAATATTTTGGTTTGTGAGAAGCCAGGGGAAGAAATAATAACCATTGAAAATACATCTAGTTCTAATTTGATAATTAATTCTGATGACTTAGTATTTAAAAATCAAACACTAGAATTTTTTATTGATAATTCTTTTACTGGTTTAGATTTAGCTCCTGGTAGTACTGGAAGCATCAAAGTTATTTTCGAACCATCAGAAGAGAAACTTTATAATGAAATACTTACAATTAATAACAATCAAGGAAAAGTAATTGAATACAGTTTAGAAGGGAATGGTGTTCATATTAATCTTGACTTAAAAATAGAAAAAAATAATTTAAAGCCAAACCAATCTACTGAATTTGATGAAATTACAATATCTGCAACAATACCAGAAATTGCTAATGGAAAACCTGAATGGTTTATAAATAATTTAAAAATCAGACTATCCTACAATAATAACTTAATTTCAATTTTAGAGACACTAAACAGTTTAACCTCTCCAGATTTTAATTGGGTTATTGATAATCAAAATTCTGATTATATAGAATTGAATGGTTCTGGTATTTTACAAGCTCCATTAAATCAGGATATTATCAAACTAACTTATACAGTTTATTTGTCTGATGTAGTTGAATCTGACATCAATTATAAAATCATCTATGATAATTGTTCAACTCCAGATTTTGAACCTGAAACCGTAAATATTGCTGAATTTTGTGCTTATAAGTATAGACTCGTAAATTCTGATATTATACCTTTTAATATTAAAGGTCCTAATCCTAATCCTATTAATTCTAATACATCTATAGATTTTTCAATTCCTCACAACAGTAATACTAAAATTGAAATTTATGATATGTTAGGAAATTTAATCTCAACTCAATTTGATGGATACACCCAAAGAGGAAATCATTCTAATAGAATTGATGTTAGCTCAATTCCAAATGGGGTTTATGTTCTAAAAGTTTCGACTATGTTAAACTCAGAAACTAAACAAATAATTATCTCAAAATAATAAACTATAAGACCTGAGAGATCAGGTCTTATTTACAATTGATTCTAATAAGCTTAAATAACTTTGATATCTTTCCAAGTCTATTTCACCATTCTCTACAGCTTCTTTGATTGAACAATTTGGCTCGTGGGTATGAGTACAAGGTAGAAATTTGCAATCGTCGTTATAGTCAAGAAAGTCAATAAAGTATGAGGCAAGTTCATCTTTATTGATATCCCATAGTGCAAACTCTCTAATCCCAGGTGTATCAACTATTTGACCACCATCGGGGTGGTTGAACATTTGAACATAAGAAGTTGTATGGATTCCTTTAGCAGTCTTTTTTGATACTTCTCTAATTTCTTGATAATGATCATCAAGTATAAAGTTTACTAAAGATGATTTTCCAACTCCAGAAGGACCAGTGATAATAGTAGTTTTATTTTTTAAATAGTCTCTTAGCTCTATT
>JAONBD010000079.1 GCA_028376765.1 Candidatus Kapaibacterium sp. | reverse complement strand
TAAAATGGCAAAATTAGGAGAAATGGCTCCTGACTTTACTCTAACATCTTCTGAAGGTAATACACATTCATTGTCTGATTTTAAGGGGAAATATGTAGTTCTAGAATGGACTAATTATGGTTGTCCTTTTGTAAAAAAGCACTATAAATCAAACAATATGCAAAATCTTCAGAAAGAAATGACAGGAAAAGATGTAGTTTGGTTGTCAATTTGTTCATCAGCTGAAGGAAAGCAAGGATATTTTGAAGGCTCTGAATTACAGAAAGAAGTGAAAGGTCAAAACGCAAACTGTACTGCATATCTTGTGGATAAAGAAGGAAAGGTTGGTAAAATGTACCAAGCTAAAACTACTCCACACATGTATGTAGTTAGTCCAGAAGGAAAGTTAATTTATACTGGTGCGATAGATGATAAAAAATCGGTAGATCCGGAAGATGTAAAAACTGCAAAGAATTATATCAAAACAGTTTTGATGGATGCAATGAGTGGTAAAGAATTAAGCGTAGGCGCTACTCAACCTTACGGTTGCTCAGTAAAATACAAATAAGTTTCCACAAACATAAAAATACTAGAAAAGAGGTTCAATTTGAACCTCTTTTTTTGTAAATTATGATTATTATATTACTAAAAAATATGTTATCCAAGATAATTGACCATATTCTATCGACCCTGCTAGTTATAGCTTTGTTGAAATTCCTACCGGTATTTTTTAATCTCGATATGTTCGATCCTGTTCAGGGAACATTAGAACAGATGCAGGTATCCGATATTGCTTTTGGACACATTAGGGATTATGATAATTATGATATTGATACTAACATTATAATTGTAAATAATGGCCATCTTAATAGAAAGCAGATTGCAGCAATGATTGAGATTATTAATCAATATGAGCCAAAGGTAGTTGCAATAGATGCTATGTTCAGAGCAGACAAAGGAGATGATATGGATGTCCCCTTGCAAAATGCCTTTAAAAAAACTAATAAGCTTGTTTTAGCTGTAGAACTATATAAAAATCAGGATGAAGCTGAAATTTGGGATACTGTTAAAACATCAAATTCCAAGTTTAATACTTTTGCTATGCATGGTTATGTTAATATGTACGAAGATCCTGACAATTTTAGAACTGTTAGAATGATTACGACTCAGCAATCAGTAAATGATGATACACTTTTAAGTTTCTCTGCAAAAACTGTTATGGAGTATAACCCAGAGCTAGCCACAAAATATCTCAAAAGGAATAATGAAACTGAAGTCATTAATTTTAAAAGGAATATTGACAAATATAAAACTTATAATTACACCGAAATATTTGAACAATCCGAAGAATTAGAAAATATTAAGGGTAAAATAATATTGATAGGTTATTTGGGGCCTGAACCGGGTCTTACTTTTACTGAAGATATTTTCTTTACACCTATGAATCCAAAATATGTAGGGAAGTCGAAACCAGATATGTATGGTGTGGTTGTCCACGCAAACGTAATGTCCATGATACTTGAAGAGGATTTCATTTTTAAATTTCCTTCTTGGTTTAAAAACTTTTTACTTGTTTCTATAGTGTTATTAAACATGGTAATGTTTAGATATTTCAGAACTAAATTTTTTGACTATTATCAACCATTAACAATTTTTGCCGTGCTTGGTCAACTTGTTTTATACTCGACCATAATAGTTTCATCATTACATCTTTTAGATATTGAAATAAAATTAGGGAATACTTTTTTTGCGATATTAGTTTGTGTTCTCTGTTTCGAAACTTATACAGATTCATTAAAACCAATAGTAATGGGCTGGTATAGAAGTATTAGATTTAATAGAAAAAGAAAGGATAACTAGAGTTATTTATGCCAGAAGAAAATTATTATAGTTCCTACAGTTTTAAACTAATCAGTATTGATGTTCTGTTAAGCACCTTAACAGTATTTGGAATATTGTTAATAATACCTCCTATTACAGATTTTGAATCTCTAAGGCCATTTAGAGAAGCTGTTGGCGACTTTAATATTACAGATGTATATTTTTCTAGCGACATTAGAGGAGAGCTTCCACCAGAAACGGACATAACAATAATCCAAATGGCTGTTCCAACAAGAGAGGGTTTAACAGAAGTATCAGCTAAAAATTATTTAAAAACTATAAATATATTAAGGGCTTACGAACCCAAAACAATTGGAGTGGACTACCAATTCGAAATTTCTGAAGAAGATCCGCTTTACAACGCTGCAGTTGGCATACTCTCAGAAACCCCAAACATTGTTTTATCTAAATCTTTTGACCAAATTGGTGGAAAGTTGAAAGATACTTCAAATACAAATAATTTTACTGATATTATTTCTTTTGGATTCGATAATATATTAATTGGAAATGATGAGGCTATGAGGTCTGTAAGAGAGTTCAGCCTTTGGCAAGATATTGAAGGCGATTCTGTATATCATTATGGAATAGAACTTGCTAAAAGATACAACCCAGATGCAGTAGATAGGATATTATCAAGAGGTAATCAAGTTGAAAGAATTAATTTTCGAGGAAACATTGATAAATTTAAAATTATTAATGTTAGAAATATTATTAAAGGAAACTTCGAAGAAGCCGATATTAGAAACAAGATAATTATGCTGGGTTACGTAGGATCAAATTATGTTTCAGCAAATGTAGAAGATTTGTATTTTACTCCGCTTAATGAAAATACTGCTGGGCGAACTTTCCCAGATATGTACAAGTTAATAGTTGATGCAAATATTGTTTCTATGCTTTTAACAGATGAGTATTTTGATGTTTTAAGCACTTGGATTACTGTAACTTTTGCATTTGTCCTGTGTTACATTAATATGATTTTATTTGGCTATATCGGTTATAGATATAGTAACTTTTACGAAGTTGGAGCTTTAATTCTATTCATGATAGAAACTTTTGGAATTGGCTATTTAACAGTTTACCTATTCGAAAATTATAGACTTGAATCAAATTTCACACTCGCAATAGTCGCTGTAGCTATATCAATTCCGATTTTTGAGCTTTATACTGATACTTTTAAACCATTTGTAAAATATGTTACAAAAAGAAAATCCTTTTAAATTAAATAATAATTCATTAAGTTGCATTATTATATTTGGAGATATACTATAATGTCTAGAATTTCAGCATTTTTAATACTCTTGTTTGCATTTGCAAGCTTTTCTTTTTCTTATACTTTTGATGTTAAGACAGTATCAGGTTCTGTTAAATATCAAAAGGCTGGTAAGGGATCTTGGAATGCCTTGAGCAAAGGAATTAAATTAGATAATGGAGACCAATTAAAAATTTCAAGCGGTGCTCATCTTAATTTAGTTCACTCGAATGGTAATCCTATCGAAGTTTCTAAATCAGGTAATTATTCAATTGAAAAATTAGCTGCAAAAGCTAACACTAAAAAAAGTGATGTTACAAAAAAATTCACTAATTATCTATTAGATGAACTGGGTGATTCTGAAGATTTACTTGCTGAAGGCAATTTATCTGATAATATGTCAACTTTAGGTGCAGTTGAAAGAGCAATTCCAAAATTTAGTCCAAATTCATTAAATTTAGGTTTTCCTAGAAGTAGTTACTCACTAGAAGATAAGGTTGTTTTTAACTGGTATCAATTCAAAAACAATCAAAATTATACTTTTGTTCTCAAAAATGATATGGAAGAAGTAGTTCTTGAAAAAGAAACTACAGGAACTAGTATCGAATTAGACCTAGAACAAATTGGATTAGAAAAAGGAATATGCTATTATTGGAGCGTAATTTCAGAAAAAACAACATCTGAAGAACTTTGTGTTTATAGAATGTTAGAATCAAAACAAAAGGAATTTA
>JAONBD010000078.1 GCA_028376765.1 Candidatus Kapaibacterium sp. | reverse complement strand
GCAATCTTCAACTTTAAGTAACAACTTGTATTTTGACGCATATGATAATACAGGTGGTTTAACATTAGGTTCATCTCCCCTTACAGTTAATATTGATACTGAGCGTGAGAATCCAGATTCCAATATTTTTGAATTAGATGCTGGAGTAATTACTATAAATGTAAGTGATAAATTTATGTTCATGTATAGAGTTAGTATAGATAATGTTACAGGATCAAGTAGATCTGATAATATTAACTTTTTAGAATTTTATAATGGTAGCAGTTGGATAGAAGTTGATGGGTTTAGGGGTCATGGATACAACCGACAATCTTCAGAAGGAATGAGTACGATTACTGTTGCTGGTATTATTGATGTAGAAAGTGGTGACCAATTTAGGATTAGGACATTTCAAGATTCTGGTAGTGGAACTTTAGAGACAATTGAAGATGGATCCTCCATCACCATTTTTTCTATTAGAAATTCAGGATCAGGACCAATTGGCCCAGCTGGAGCAGACGGAGCAGATGGTGCTGACGGCCCCGAAGGGTCAAAAGGAGACCCAGGAACGGCTTCAGATTTTATAAATATATATAATTCTGATGACGGTAATGTTACAATTACTGACAATTCGGACGTTAACATACCATTCGATGAAATTAGAAACGAAAGTGGCACAATCTTTACCTTGTATGATGACTACACTTTAGAAATTTCAGCAACTGATGATTTTATGATTCAGTATATTGTATCCTTAGAGCAAGTCTCTGGAAATAATAGAACTACCTGGCAGAGTTGGCTTGAGGAAGATTCTGGGAGTGGTTTTGTCGAGATTCCAGGAACACGTGGCTCAGGTTATTCAAGACAAAATTCTGACGGCGAGAATACTGTTATGGGGCAAACGATTGTTTCCGTTACAGGGTCATCAACTTTCAGGGTGACTGCTAATGATGTATCAACAACAAATAGGGATCACCAAGCAATTCCAAATGGTTGTTCCTTAGTAGCTTACACTCTTCGAGGTGGCGAGCAAGGACCTGCTGGTCCAGCTGGAAGTGGAACCTCGACAGCAGTTGCTGGAGTAGAAGGAAATGGGAATAATGGTGAGATTGCTTTTTGGACAGGAGGAAGCAGTTCAGAAACAATTACGGGTGATTCTGATTTAAACTATGATAGCAATAATAATCACCTTGGGATTGGAGTTAGTTCACCATCATATAATTTAGATGTTTCAAGTGATATAAATATTGGGCAAAATGGATCTAGTGGGACATTAAATTTATTTTCGGAGAATGGTGGTACAGATCACAGAATTAGCTTTAGCTCATCTAATACAATGTCTGAAGATACTGATTATATTTTACCAGTAGAGCAAGGTGAATCCAATTCTTCGCTTATGAATGACGGTTCTGGTAATCTTTTTTGGGGTACAGGAAGTTCAGTGGCAAGCTCTCTAAGATTTCCTATTAGATTTACCTCTACCTCAGATATTACAGTAGTGGAAGATGACTCATATATTATTTGTGATAATGATGGAACGACAATAAATGTAAATCTGCCAGATGCCTCTGGCTTATCAGGGAAAGTATATTTTATTAAGAAGGTATCTCCCAATGGAGCTACTCATATAGTGACTATTGTTCCGAATGGTTCAGACGAAATTGACGGAGCTGCAGATTACGATCTCACAAAAGAATTTGATGCTGTGATGATAATAAGCGATGGAATTTCCACTTGGCATCTTATGTCTAGAATTAATAATTGATGATGCAAAATATGGTATAAGAATTGTTAATTTTTATAAAAAATCTAAAAATTGATAATAAGTAGTTTTACTTATTAAAACTTACAAAAATTAACTTATATTTGTAGTATGAGTATAATATACTTAATAATTTTACTATCAACATCATTTCTAATTTCGGCTAATATTAAAATTACTGGGCCTGGAAATGTTAAATTGTCAAGCTCTAAATTAAAGCTTGATGGTAATATTAATAATTCATCTACTTTTGTTCAGAATAACTCATCTACTTTTGATTTGGGTGGAAATTGGAACAACACTGGTACTTTTGCTTCAGGAAATGGTTCAGTATATTTTTCTAGCTCTATTTCTCAAACAATTACAAATCCTCAAAACTCTAATTTTTATAATTTCTTTGTTTCCAAACAAAACGGAAATGTGATTTTAGCAAATTCCAATAGTATAACAATTGATGGGTCTTTGAATTTTGAGTCGAACACCCTAGGGAATATATATTCAAGGGATAATTCTTTAGTTTATGTTTCAAGTTCATCAGTTACTAGATTAGGTCAGGGATTTGTAGATGGCCCTCTTGCAATGTACTTTGAGAGTGGTGATGTTCCAAGTAGAACATTTCAGGTTGGAAATACTTTAGCTTACACACCTGTTGAAATTGATATTAACGAAACTGGGGGTAGTGCCGGCTATCTGATGATTACATCAAACGATAGAACTGCGAGCATGACTGGCTCCCAACTCGATGAAAATCTAAATGTAGAAAGACAGTATGAACTAGTCGATAATATTGACCAAAATTTTGATTTAGCAACACGAACATTTTCGATGGTAATACATTATTTAAATCCAGAAGATTTACGAAACGGAGCTAATTCTAATACTTTTGTTACTGCAAAATTCAATGGATCTACTAATCTGTGGGATCAGTTTTTGTATGAACCAACTATTAGAACTCAAAATTCAGTTAATTCAACTCATTCTATTGCAAGTGGTACATTTGTAGTCGGTCCAGAAGATTATTTTTTAAAGATGTACACACGTTCTAGTGGAAGTTTCAATGAGCCATCTAATTGGTCCTTATATGAATACGGTGGCCCACCATCTGGATTTTCTCCTAGAAATAGAGATATACCATTTATTGGTGATGGCGATAGAATAGATCTTTATGATGATATTGATATCTTGCCAAATCGTACCTTAACAGTAGAACAAGCTGGCAGCTCAGGTGAATCAGGAACATTTTTGATGGCAGATAATGTGCTTTCAGGCTCAGGGACATTTACTTTAAATAGTGGTGCTTGGCTTGGTTTCGGTTCAAGTTCTGGGTTAATGGCAAATGATAATTCAGGTAATATTCAAACTGCAGTTAGAAATTACAACCCTTTAAATCATAATAATTCTTCCTTTATATTTACTGGAATTAGTAGCTCCACAGTAGGAGATGGATTCCCACAGGAATTAACTGACTTCTATGTAAATGGATCCGATGAGCTATTTATGCTGCAAAATACTAATGTAAATGGAGACCTAAATATAATCTCGGGAATATTAGATTTAGAATCATTTGATATAAGTGGTAGCAATTCTGGGATATTTAACATTGAAGATGATGCCAGATTAAGGTTAGGTTCTACTAATAACCTTAGCACATCACTTGATGGTTTTGCCCAGTATTTAATTGATGTAAATAGCTATGTTGTTTTTAATGGAACAGAGCAGACAATTAGTTTATTGCCTGCTAATTTTAATACAAGTCTTGGTTATGGCAATTTGCTTACAACAAATTTAGGAACAAAGCTAGTCGATAGTGATTTAATAGTTAGAGGCAGTTTATTTATAGAGGGAAGCTCTGTTTTTGAAAACTCTGTAAATGTAAATCGATTACACATTTATAATAATATAGTCAACTTAAATTCTGGATTAAATAATTACGGTAAGATTATTTTAGGTCTAAATAACTAAAATATTAATTTTTCAATTGCTTGGATTTGTTCTAAGTTACCTATAAATATTATTTTGTCTCCAATTTCAAACGTAAAATCGCCACCAGGGCTGATTATTCTTTCTTCTTCACGTAATATTCCTATAACTGAAGCACCTGTGGCCCTTCTTAAATCTACTTTAGCAAGCGATTTACCAATCCAATTACTATTAGAAGGTAGTTCAATTAATTCTATTTCAAATCCCGTTTGAGACCCTCTAAGATTCGAATCGAAGAAATCTACTACTGTGGG
>JAONBD010000077.1 GCA_028376765.1 Candidatus Kapaibacterium sp. | reverse complement strand
AATTGCAGCTCTTTCATCGGCCGTTTTTTGCATTCTATTTTTTGAATTAATATTCTTGAAATACCTTCTTCTTCCGCACAGAGTTTCCGCAAATCCATTTTCTTGAGTCTGCTCGATTGTTAAATCCATATATTTTTTTATTCCGGGATAACTCTCAAAATAATTATCAATAATTTCTTTTGCATAAGCTCTTTTCAAATCTAATCTTTGTGCAAGTCCATAAGCACCAAGACCATACATAATTCCAAAATTCACAGTTTTTGCTATTCTTCTATCATCTTGGCTTACTTCATTAATATCCTTGTTAAATATTTTTGCTGATGTAGCTGAGTGAATATCTATTCCATCTTTAAAACTTTGAATTAAATGTGAATCCCCACAGATATGAGCCATTATTCTAAGCTCGACTTGTGAGTAATCAGCTGATAGGAGCAAATAATCCTCATTTTTAGCAATAAACGCTTTTCTAACTCTCTTACCTAGATCAGTCTTTATAGGTATATTTTGCAAATTTGGATTCACACTAGATAGCCTGCCAGTAGATGCTACAGTCTGATTATATGTTGTGTGTAATCTCCCTGTTCTTTTTTGAATTAGCTTAGGTAATGACCTCACATAAGTAGAATTTAACTTTTGTAAAATTCTATATTCTTCAATCATACTTGCTATTTCATAATTTTTAGCAAGCTCTGTAAGAACTTGAGAATCGGTACTATAACCAGTTTTAGTCTTTTTTGTTGGAGGAATTTGAAGCTTTTCAAATAAAATATGTTGGAGTTGCTTAGGTGAATCTATATTAAATTCAGTCCCAGCTTCTTCAAAAATAGTTTTTTGTAGAATTAGTACTTTTTCATCAATTTCTTTTTCTAGTTCTGCAAGTGCCGTTTTGTCAATAGTAATACCTTCGTATTCCATTTGAGTTAGAACTTCTACAACTGGAAATTCAACTTCATAAGCTAGCTTGCTCATCCCCTCATTATCTAATTCTTTTTCAAGCTTTTCTTTTAGTTGGAGTGTAATATCAGCATCTTCACAGGCATAATCACTAATTTCTGATGGAAGAAGGTCTCTCATAGATTTTTGATCTTTTTTCTTCTCTCCTATTAAAGATGTAATTGAAACCGTTTTATAATTAAGATAATTTTCTGCTAAAGCATCCATTCCATGTTTACTATCAGGATTTATACAATATGAGGCAATCATCGAATCAAAGCTAATTGGGGTTACATTAACACCAAATCTTTTTAAAATATATACATCAAATTTTGAGTTCTGTCCACACTTAGGTAGCTCTTTATTTTCTAAAAATGGTTTGATTTTACTAATTGCTTCAGATATTGGAATTGAGTGATTTATTGGCTTATCAATTTCTTCTGAAAATAGAGTTTCATTCGATTTTGCTGTTTTAGTATCATCATAAGTAGCTATGTAGAATGCTTCCCTTACTTTAAATGATAAAGCTATACCTACTATTTCGCAGTTGTGTACATCCAAAGAATCTGTTTCTAAATCGAAGGAAAGAATTTTTGCACTATTTAATGTTAAGATTAATGAATCAAGTTTTTCTTGAGTATCTATTAATTCATAATTTGCATTAGAATTTTCAATATTAATTAGTTCTGGAACATCTTCCTTAAATGCAATTTCAGCCCCGGACTCTAAAGCTCTTTCTTGCCATTTTCTTCTTAATGTATTGAACCCAAGCTCTTCGAACAGATTATCTAATTTTTCAAAATTTGCTTTTTCTAATTTGGTGTCATCAATCGTAAAATCAATTGGACAATCAATTTTAATAGTGACTAATTTTTTTGATAAAAACGCCAATTCTTTGTCATTTTCAAGCTTTGTTTTAGCAGCTTTTTTGGTAATTTTATCAATGTTTTCATAAAGATTTTCTAAAGAGCCATATTCATCAATCATTGGTCCAGCTGTTTTTTCTCCTATCCCTTTTACACCTGGCACATTATCTACACTATCACCAATTAAGGCTTGAACGTCAATTACTTGATCTGGTCTAACACCAAATTTTTCTTTAACTTGATCATAATCGATTAGTTTCATCTCATCGCTTTTTGGAACAGGGCGAAGAATTTTGACATATTCATCAACTAATTGCATAAAATCTTTATCGTTTGTGACGCAGAAACTCTTGATTTTTTCTTTACTAGCCTGTTTAGCGAGTGTTCCAATAATATCATCAGCTTCGTAGGTATCAAGCTCCACCCTTGGAATACCCATTAAATCTAGTATTTCCTTTATTTTTGGTACTTGAGGTATCAGCTCCTCAGGAAAATCAGATCTATTTGCTTTGTATTCTGGATACATATCCACCCTAAAGGTAGGAGCCATTGTATCAAAAACAACAGCAATATTTTCAGGTTTTTCTATTTCTAAAAGCTTTGTAATTATGTTAGTAAAACCAAAGATAGCACCAGTTGGGGTTCCATCAGGTGCGGATAAATTTGAGTTGTACATAGCATGAAATGCTCTAAAAACCATGCTCATTGCATCAATTAAATATATTTGTTTCATTTGTTTTTCTTTGTGTTAAGTTTTTTGATTTAATCTTCAAGCTTTTAATTCTTTCAAATCAGTGAAGCAAAGTTTATGGAATCTATATAAAATATCTTAATTTGCCTTAATTATAATATAAAGTTACATGAAATAATGATAAGCTTCTTAAAAAATCAAAGAGATAGTCATCCTGTTAGATTACTAATAATAGCAGGACTTATTGTAAGGCTATTAGCTGTTATTTTTGCTAAGGGTTATGGTATGCACGACGATCACTTCGGTCCAATTGAGCAGCCCTACAAAATAATGACTGACCCTAGTATCTGGGATAACAGAGGCAACCCTCATGGTCATAGCATCTTCTATCCTTCAATTCATTATCATTCTTTCAAAGTAATGAACAGCATTGGAATAAATGACCCTCAAGACAAAATGCTAATAATTAGATTTTTTCATGCGATTTACTCCCTTCTTGTGATTTGGTTTGGATATCACATTGCTTTAATTTTTTCTAAAAGTAAGAAGGTCGCTTTTAAAGTTGGTCTTGTACTCTCACTGTTTTGGATAATGCCGTTTATGAGCGTTAGGAATTTAATAGAAATGGTTACAATTCCTCCATTAATGGCAGCATTCTATTTTATTTCTAAAGAAAAAGAAAAACTCTTTTTTGCTGGTCTTTGCTTTGGATTGGCATTTGTATTTAGATATCAAACAGCTACATTTTTTGCTGGAGCAGGACTAATTTGGCTTTTTAAAGGTCAGCTAAAAACAATACTCATTACATCGCTTGGGTTTATTGCAAGTGTCACGTTAATACAAGGAACAGTTGATTGGATTGCTTGGGGATACCCTTTTGCAGCACCTCTCGAATATTTCTTGTATAATACGGGAGCAGCTTATGAATATACAACTGGTCCATTTCTTCAATATTTTGTGCTATTCATTGGTATATTTATTCCACCTTTAAGCTTGTTAATTTTATTTGGAAATGGAGTCAATTTTAAAAAGAACATGATTTTGATTATTCCAAATCTATTCTTTTTTCTATTCCATTCTGCTTTCCCTAACAAACAAGAAAGATTTATCCTACCATCAATTCCATTTACTATTATGATTGGTATAGTTGGCTGGGAATACTTTATCAAAACTTCCGAATGGTGGAAAAATAGAGATAAACTTCTTAAAGGTTTATGGTCATTTTTTTGGATTATTAATAGCGCATTACTGATAATTTTCACTTTCACTTATGGTAAAAAAAATCGTGTGGAGCCGCTTTATTATCTTAGTAAAATTGAAAATGTAACAGGTGTTGTGGTCGAAACTGAAAAAATGAATAAAATATCACAGCCAAAGTTTTACCTAAATAAAGATATACCATTATATATAATCGCAAAACCAGAAATGGCAGATTCAGTTATGGCTGAAGTTACTTATCAAAGTGATAACAATTGGTATATCATTTTCTACGGTGATAAAAGATTAGACCAAAGAGTTCAGAAACTAGAACAGCTATCTAACTGGAAGTTAGAATTAGTAAAAACTGTGGAACCATCTTTAACCGATTGGCTACTACACAAAGCAAACCCAAAACATAATAAAAATCAAATATCAACTATTTGGAAAGTACGGTCATAAGATGAATAAATCAATATTAAATATTAATTCTAAAATTATTGATTGGTGGTGTCAGAAAAAGCATAATTTCTATTATGATTTTGATATTAAT
>JAONBD010000076.1 GCA_028376765.1 Candidatus Kapaibacterium sp. | reverse complement strand
TCAAATTTTTAATTTTATTAAATTTAAGCAAAATTAATTAAAATAAGTTTGTGTTATGAATAAATTAACATTAGTAAATAACAATCAACTTTGCAATTGTTTTTGGTAATCTCAACCTATAATGGGCTTTACAAATTAACATTTTAATTAGCTAAAATAGCAAATTAACTGTAAAACCCCCAAATATTTACTGAAAGTATTTCAAATTAATGTAGGGGGCTTTAGCTAAATATTTATACCAATCAATTTAGATTTCAAATATCACTCAATCAATATTTTACATCTTGATATTTGTTCTTCGCTTATCCATTCCAAATAATATATTCCACTAGGGAGGTCGGAGCTTGATACCATATATTTTTCATTAAATGGACTTATCATCATCTCTTTTGCAACATTCCCCATTATATCTAAGAAGCGAATAGTACTGGGCAAATCACTATTACCCTCTAAATAAATAAATTCGGTACTAGGGTTTGGATAAACTACTAATTTGTGATTCAATATAGCTTTATCATCTACACTTGTAGCTAAACTATCCCACACTACAAACTGACCCATCATACCTGCATCTTCGTGAGGTAAAATATGGCAATGATACATATAACCATCTTCCGGTTTAACTTCTGGAACTCCAAAGTTATTAAACTCAATTGCATATCTTAACTTCCACCCTGGTTGAATTAAAACATTATCAAGCGGA
Organism: Candidatus Kapaibacterium sp.; assembly: GCA_028376765.1. Classification (GTDB taxonomy): domain Bacteria; phylum Bacteroidota; class Ignavibacteria; order Kapaibacteriales; family UBA2268; genus JAJRPT01. The sequence goes on along the minus strand of JAONBD010000076.1, from coordinate 3,604 downwards.
CCACCAAAAATATTTGGATACTCAGATTCCTCTACTAAATTGCCTGTGCTATCAGTAATATCAAGTACGAAAAAATGAGTAAGGTGAATATGCCAAGGGTGGGCAACATCTGTTTGATTATCAATTTCCCAAATTTCTGTACTACCCAAGAGGATTGTATCATTAACAACCATCATATCCATTACTGTAGAGTCTATGTTGTAAATATTATTTACTTCTCCATTATCTGGTCTTTGAAGTTTATCTTGGCGGAGATTTTTAGTTCTTGTTTTAGCTTCGCTTATATTAAAAATTTCTTTAGGAAGTAATGGAATTGGGAAGGAGCTTATTTCACTTTTAGGAGCATTAATTGAGTTGTCAATAACAAAAGCTAGTAAAGGAGTATTTGGAGCTTGTACGCCTTTAAATTTATCTTTACCAATCACACCATCAGGTAAATCTTCACTATAGTTATAAAGGAATAATGTATCACCATTATTATATTCGCTGAAATCTACAAGCCACTCCATTCTCTCTCCAGGTGAAAACATGATAGTCGATCTTTCATAAGATTTATCAGTATACCCAGCATCAGTAGCAATTAAATGACTATTAATGGGATTGCTGTTATATTCAATTCCTAAATTAAAGGCGTACCGTGCGTCGCCACATAAAAACCTAAATCGAGTCATTTCATTTGGAACTTTTAGAACAGGGTTAACTACACCATTAATTATATATTCATAATCATTTTTGGTTCTTTGTGTTTGCCCCAATTCTATGTAAACACTATCTGGATTGTTGGTATCTTGGCTAAATACCTTAGTTTGTAATATTACTGGAAAGTCATTTATACCATATTCTGTTGGTAATAGCTTATGCAATTCCACTAGAATTTCATCATCTCTATCGTCCGAATCTTGTTCATCTTGGACATATAGCATACCCGACATTCCCATTTGTACTTGCTCGTAGGTAAAATCCATAACGTGTGGGTGATACCACATTGTAGATGCTTTATCTAAGACTTGGATATTTAGCTTCCAAGTAGTATTTACATCAATCACTTGGTGAGGGCCACCATCTGCAAAAGGTGGAACATGAGCACCATGCCAATGGACTGTTGCTCCATGGTCTAAATTATTATACACATTTATATTTAGATTGTGAAGATAATTCCAAACTAAAGAAGGTCCTAAAATTGTTAGCTGACTTGGCTTGCCTAAACTGTCAACTTGATTATATGCATAGGTTACCACATTGTTTATCGTACTACTTGGATTGCCAGGATCAAAATCATGATTCATATAATCAATTGATAACTGGATATTATCTTGATTAATAAGATATGGTACAGGTAAAGTATTATAAAAATCTTTGGAGTTTGCACTTAAAAAGAAGCTAAGGAATATAATTCCTAAAAATAGAAGAAAGTTGTTCATAAATATTTCCTGTATGATTTTGATACTATATCTACTAAGATAAATAATATTCATTAATCAAAAAATTATTTCTTCAATTATTAGCCCTATTATCAGGAACAATCTATTTATTGGTTCTTACAAGTATCCAATCAGAAATTACCTTCAAAGCTTGGGGCGAAAAGGTTTGCTCTATTGTCGCATATTCATTTGGCAAGCCCGTTTTACTTTCTTGGAATAAATGATTTAAGTTTTTTAGTTGTATTGTTTCAAAATCAGTGTTCCCATTTTTTGTTAATATATCATTAATCGCAGCCAAATTTTCTTCGGGTGGAACTTGCAAATCATTGCTACCATTAACTGCTAGAACAGGACATTTTGTTTTACTAAGGAAATTTTCTGGATCAAATTTTATGAAATCTTTTAACCAAGGAATTGATAATTGTTTTGATAATGCCGAAATTTGACTTTCTGGAAGAACTTTGCCAAATAAACCTGTGAAATAATTTGCTAATTCTTTTTCCAAATTTTGCCTTGAATCATTTGATTCTAAAATAATATTATATGCACCTTTCAAATTATTTTGTCCCTGATTTATGCCAATTTCTGAGACACCCATTTTTCTTTCAATAGTTTCTTTTTGCAATAGCATTAATTTATCTCCTCTAATACCAGAACCAGCAAGGAGAACAATAAAAGAAATATCTTCGTTTTCACTTGAAATAATTGGTGCAATAACACCACCCAAACTATGACCAATTAAACCAATCTTTGATTTCTGGAAATTCTTATGGCTTTTTAAATAATCAAATGCAAATTTAGTGTCATTTGTAAATCCTCTTAAACCAGTCTCGTTGTAAATTCCACCTGATTGGCCAGTCTCTCTATCATCGACCCTCAATACAGCAATTCCATTTCTAGTCAAATAATCAGCAATCACTAAAAATGGTTTGTGGCCCAACAGTTCTGAATTTCTATCTTGAGCACCACTTCCACTAATTAAAATTACAGCAGGGAAATTTGAACCAACTTTGGGATAGGTTAATGTACCAGCAAGAGTAATGCTATCTATTTTATTTTCAAATGTTATATTTTCAACTTTATAATTAAATGGTTTTTTAGGTTCTTGAGGTCTACTGCTTTGAGAAACCAAATTAGTTGAAATAATTATTAATATTATTAAGTGTAAAAACATTGATTTCATATTATTTGTTGATTTTGTTTTTTGAAAATTAAGTACGAATAAATTATAGGTGTAATCGATATTATTGCGGTTATAATCATAAACACTATGAAATTTGTTTGATTCTCAAGAATTAAGCTTGTTATTACTACTATGAGACCACCAGTAAAACATAGTTTGCCTCCTAAGGAGTGCGTCTTTTTCCAAACTGTTTCATTTTCAAGAGTCCAAGGTGTTCTTATTCCAATAAAATAATTAGCTCTAATTGTCTTGAAATAATTCCCAAGGACAAGGTATAAAATGCCAATTATTAGTACTATATAATTAGGGTTAGCTAAGGATTGATTTTTTGATGAATTAATGATAAATAATGCTAAAATTGACATTATGGTAGTTACTAAAATTTTAATTGATTGTAACTTATTGCCCATTTGATTTAGTTTATTCTTAGGATCGACTTTTGGAATCATTAGAAATATAATATAAATAAGTAAGGGCAATAAAATCGGAATTAGGATTAATTCCATTTTATCTCCATATCTATCAATTTCTCCATTCAAATCCCAGTGCAATGGTATTTTGTCAGGAAGTTGACCCCAAATATATCCCAAATATATAAATGGTAATAATACAATTAAAATTAGCGGTAATTCTTTTTTTATATTCATATTTTTACTTTTTTAGAGTAAGTATCCAACTTAATAAATCCTCAAGTATACTTGTATTTAATGAGTATTCAACAAATTGTCCCTTTTTCTCGCTAGTTATTAAATCTGCCCTTTTCAGAATATCAAGATGATGAGAGATGCTTGGTTTAGAAATATTAAATTCTTCAGCAATATCTCCAGCATTTAAATCTTTATTTTTTAGTAAATCTATAATCCCTCTTCGAGTTTCATCGTTAAGAGCTTTAAATATTAAATTCATATTGTCATTTAGTTATTTAGACAAATATCTAAATAATAAATATAAATTCCAAATGGAATTTATATTTTTTTAAAAATTATCTATAAATTATCAA
>JAONBD010000075.1 GCA_028376765.1 Candidatus Kapaibacterium sp. | reverse complement strand
ATTAATACTAGTAAGGTAAAAAATGAAAATCTAACTCTGGATTCATCTTCAAGCAACTCTAGTAACTTTAATATTGAAAATTTGATTTTTGGTTCAGATCATTATTATTTGAAAAATCAAGATGAAATGATTGATCTTTTCAAGGAATTTCCAGAAGCAATAAATAATACTACAAAAATTGCAGGTCAATGTAATATTGAGTTAGATCTTAAAACTAACCACATGCCAAATTTCCCAATACCAAGTACTTCAAAAGCTAATAATCTCACAGCATATATGAAGGAACTGGTTTACAAGGGCTTAAAAGATAGGTTTAATGAAATTCCTCAGGAATATGTAGAACGTGCCGAATTTGAGATAAATGTAATTGATAATATGGGCTATCCAGGTTACTTTCTCATTGTTTGGGACTTTATTAAAGCAGCACGAGAGAGAGGAGTTTCTGTAGGACCAGGAAGAGGGTCTGCTGCAGGTTCACTTGTTGCCTACGCACTTGAAATTACAAATGTAGATCCAATTAAATATGACTTGCTTTTCGAACGATTTTTAAATCCTGACAGAGTATCGATGCCAGATGTTGATATTGACTTCAACGATGAAAAAAGAGACATTGTAATTGATTATGTTAAAAATAAATATGGCGAAGAAGCTGTTGCACAGATTATTACATTTGGTAAATTAACTTCAAAAGCAGCACTAACAGATGTTGGTAGAGTCTTAGGAGTAGAGCTAAGTAAAATAAAAGATATTACAAAAAAAATACCTTCGGTATTTGGTAAAGTTCATACTATAAAAATGTCATTAGATCTCCCAGAACTTAAATGGCTTAAAGATATAATAATTAAAGGAAATCAAAAGGGTAGATCAAGCTTAATAAATGATGATGAGCGAAAGTATTTCGATTTAATTAAATATTCGCTTGTAGTAGAAAATAAGGTAAGAAATACTGGAATCCATGCGGCAGGTGTTGTGATTGCTCCAGGCGATTTACGTAACTATGTTCCATTACATAAAGCATCAAAGGAAAAAGAAACAAGCATTGAAATTGCAACACAATTTGCTATGAATGATTTAGAAGATGGTGGACTTCTAAAAATGGATTTCTTAGGTTTAAGAACACTTTCTATTATTGATAAAACAATAGAATTTATGAAAGTAAATCATCCTAAATCTTGGGATGGTAGAGCTTGGGATACTTTTGATATTGATGAAATTCCACTTAACGATAATAAAACTTACGAGCTTTTTGGGGAGGGAAATACTTTATCTGTATTTCAATTTGAATCAAGTGGTATGCAGGATTACTTGAAAAAATTAAAACCTAATAATCTTGAAGAAATAACGGCTATGAACGCCTTATACAGACCTGGACCAATGGAGAATATTCCAGAATTTATTGATAGGAAATTTGGTAGGAAAGAAATCACTTATGAGCATTCTTCAATGGAAGATTCTTTAAAAACAACCTATGGTATCATAGTCTATCAAGAGCAGGTAATGAAACTTGTTCAAGATGTTGCAGGATTTTCTTTAGGACAAGCCGATTTGTTAAGAAGAGCGATGGGCAAGAAAAAAATTAAAGAGATGGAAAAGATGATGCCACTCTTTAAAAAAGGTGCGAAAGAACTCCATAACATTAACGAGAAATTAGCCGAAGAGATTTTTGACCTAATTAATAAATTTGCTAACTATGGTTTTAATAAATCTCATTCATTAGCTTATTCTTATTTAGCTTATCAAACTGCTTGGTTAAAAGCACACTATCCAGTAGAATTTATTGCTGCTAATATGACTGCAGAGATGAATGACCAAGAAAAAATAGTAATGTTGAGAGATGAAGCTAAAAGAATTGGTATAAAACTACTTCCACCCGATATTAATCATTCTAATTCATATTTTACAGTAGATAGAAATCTTATTTACTTTGGTTTAGCTGCAATTAGAAATGTAGGAGAATCGGCTGTAGAATTAATTGTTAAAGCTAGAACAGAAAAACCTTTCACTTCCTTTTATGATTTTGTATCGAGAGTAGATACACGATTGATAAATAAACGAACTATAGAAGCTTTAATCTGTTCAGGTGCTTTAGATAATATTTGTGGTATTGAAAACCGAAGTAGATTAATGGCTTCAATTGATTTGGGTCTTGATTACGCAAAATCTAAAGAAGAACAAGCTATAATGAATATTGATAGTTTATTTGGTGGTAGTGGTTCTAAAGAATCTGAGCCAAAGCTAGCTAAGGAAGAACCATATTCAGAAAATCAAAGACTAATTCTTGAAAAAGAATTTTTAAACTTTTATATTTCTGGGCATCCCTTGTTCAAATATGAAGCCCACATAAATTCCTTTCCACATATTACTACAAAGTCAAATATTAGTAATAATTCAAGAGAGGAAAACTTTATTTGTGGTTTGGTTAATTCAGTAAGACCACGCTTAGATAAAAAAGATAAGCCAATTGCTTTTGTTGAAATGGAAGATTTACAAGGTAAATGCGAATTGATATTTTGGAGTTCTGCCTATGAACAATATCATCATTTAATTATTAAAGATGAAATAATATTTGCTAGTGGTACAGTTGAAAGAGATGATGATAATGCTAATTTGAAAATGAAAGTTAACAAAGTGTATAGTATTGATGAAGCTATTCAACATTTTTCTACAGGTTATAAAATATGGGTTGATTTGGAGGATAAAGAATCTGAAAAGAAACTAGCAAAGCTTAATAATTTGTTATCATTAGATACTGAAAATAATAATTATTTTGCATATCATGTGTTTAATAAAACTGAAGGCTATAAAAATGTATTTTTATCAAAGAAAAAAACACTTTCTCTAAATAACTCTAATGTTTTAAAATTAATTGATATATTTGGCTACAACAATGTTCGATTTTTAAATTATGTAGAAGAATGAAGAAATTATTTACAATATTATTGGCTGTTGCAATCGCCTATATCATATTAAAGTTATTAGGTGTGATATTTGTGACAATGCTAGCCCTAATAAAATGGATAATTTTTGGTGTTGTTGCTATATTAATTTATATTTTTTTAAAAGAAAAGTTGTAGATGGCTACTAATACTATATTGTCTATAATTACATCGTTACTAGTTTCATTAATTTTATTTCAATTAATATTCTTAGTAATTGGGATTGACTTTGATGTTTTGTACCAATCAATTCAATGGAACATTACAATTATAGTTTTTGCTATTCCATTATTTATGGTATTCAAGAAAAAAGTTTTTAAAGATATAAAAAAAATCAGCAAAGAATCTTACAATAAAAAAATAAAGTGAGTTAAAAAATGAAAAAAGTACTTTTTCTATTATTAATTTTTCTATCATTTGGAAAAGCTCAGGACTTAGAAAACGAAGTTGCAATTGAACTTTCTAGGTTATTATCAAAAGATTTATTTGAATTGAATGGTATAGATATAATGCAACCATCAGTTGAGGTGCTTAATGCAACTTCAAATAGTAGGTTCTATTATACAGCAAATGTACCAATAGATAATAAATGGCATTTTAGGTTTGGTATACACATGATGACAGGTTTTGTGCCTGATAGATTAAGAACCTTTAATCCCGCTCTTCCTTCTGAGGAATTTAACCTTGCTGAACTTCTAAACTATGGTACTATAGATATCGAAACTTCAAATATAAATATTCAAGATACGGTTGGAATTTCATATTATATACTTAAAACTTTAATTAATGATGGGATATATCAAGGGACTATTGAAGTTCCAGAAAGTGGGGCTACACTTTTGGGTAAAGATTCAAGTGCGTTAGTAGTTCCCCAAGGTGAATTATCACGATTAGCTCTTGCAAGATTTGATTCAATTTCTACCGATTTAGGTGGAAATATAAGTTTACCAGAGGAAGTTCAAGATCAAATTATTGGAATTTTAAATCAAATTCCTTCAGACTTTACACTACCAGCTGGTGGCGATATTAGAACAATTTTAGCTGGTATTCCTCAGTTTGATATTGGCTATAATGGTTGGGAATTAAACTTAAGATATATTCCAAAGTTAAACTATGGTGATGAGTTTGGAGATTTTGGATTTTTTGGGTTAGGTTTGAAAAACATGATTTCTCAATACTTCACTGAAATTGATGACCCAAATAGTATAAAAGTAGCCCTACAAATGGCAGTTCAGGTAACAGGTTTAGAAAATAAGGTTGGAGTTACACAAGCTACTTTAAAATCTGATGCTACAATATTTAATATTAATTTACATAGCTCAAAATTGATAGAAGATTGGTTCGAGATTTTTGCTGGAATATCATACGAGTATATTTCTACAACGACAAGTTATAAGTACACCCTGCCAGTAGAAATACAATACCAGCTAGGATTATTAGAAAAAGAATTAGAGG
>JAONBD010000074.1 GCA_028376765.1 Candidatus Kapaibacterium sp. | reverse complement strand
TTCTGAAAACATTAATGCAGATTTAGAAAATAATTTAGAAAATGGCTTTCTAGCTGTAAAGTTGAACTTCTTAAATCAGGAAAATTTATCATTTGAAAATTTAATTAATCTTGATGTACTACCCTTATTAGGTAATAAAATGAAGGATCAAATAAATACCAAAATTGTTGATGTATTAGTGAACACTAGCTATCAGGTTGAAGAAGATACATTATCATTTGAAATTTCAGGAAAATGTCAGTTAGAACAAAGATCTGTTGGTATTCAAAATAATGTTGGCTTAAAACTACCATCTGGAGAAATCAATACTAGTAAGTTAATAATAGATATAGACATAGCAACATCAGATAAAACTGAAGTATTATTAGTTGAAATAAATACTGGCAAGAAAATATCTTTGTTGGAAGGATCTTTAAACCCAGGTGCTTACACTCTTACTTATAATGAACCACTATCTACTGGTACTTATATAATATACCTGAGTAGTGGAATAGCGGAAAGAAGCACTAAGTTTATGCAGATTAAGTAATTAACTGAAATATAATCTCATTTATATAGATTGAAATATCAAATATCTAACTAGCTTTTCACAAATATTTAATGATTAGATGCGACATTAATCATTTATTTAAACAATGATTAATATTTCGAGTTAAAGTGGCTTTACCTAAATCCCAATATCCTGTAATTAGGTATTCAATTTCATAAAAATAATTGCTTTTGGAAAGAATCTCTTAAGTATTTTCTTAATCATATAATATTTATCCTATTAATTAACAGAATTTTAATAAAAATCTTTATTTTGAGTAAAATACAATTACAAAATTTGGAGAATTAATGAAATTTAAAATATTACTAATTTTGCTTTCGAGCATTGCTTTTGCACAAGTTAAGCTACCTGCCGACCAATTAAAACCTTTTTCTCCTGATGATTTACTTTCTATGAATAGATTATCAGACCCTCAAATGTCTCCAGATGGAAAGTTTGTACTCTATTCTGTAACTACTTGCAATATAAAAACTAATAAAAAGAATTCTGATCTTTGGGTTTTTGATTTGACTAAGAAGGAGAGTAGAAAAATAACAGATAGACCTACAAGCGAATACCATGCTCGTTGGATAGATGGCGGAAAAAAAATTGCCTTTCTTTCTTCACAGATGGGTAGCCCTCAAATCTTCAATATGGATTTTCCTAAAGGAAAACCAATTGGTCTAACTGCAATCAAGGGTGGAATAAGTTCATTTAGATACTCCCCAGATGGATCTATGATTGCATTTACAAGTGACACAAAATATAAAGATAATTTAAAAGATAAATATTCTGAATTAGGTGGAATTGATGTGTATTCTTACGATGATCTGCCGACTAGAGCTTGGGATCATTGGGAAGATAATAAGGCTAGTCATATATTTATCATTACATCAAATGGCAAAGGTACTCCCAAAGATATTATGAAAGATGAACCTTATGATTGCCCTCTTTCTCCATTTGGAGGAGTTGAAAATTATAATTGGAATCCAAATAGTTTAGAAATAGCCTATACCGCCAAAAAGGTAGACGATTATGAAAAAAGTACAAATACTGATATCTTTCTTTATGATATAAAATCAAAAAACACTAAAAATATAACTTCTGAAAACCCTGGTTATGACAAAAACCCACTTTATTCACCCGATGGAAAATTTATTGCTTACACAAGGCAAGATAGACCGAGCTTTGAAGCTGATAAAGTAAGACTTATGTCTTATGATTTTTCTAGTGGAGTTTCAAAAGATTTAACTGCAAATTTAGATCAATGGGTTGTTCAATTTGACTGGACACCTGATAGTAAGAACATATATTTTTCTGCCACTGGAAAAGGGGTAGAGCCTCTTTATTCATTAAATGTTGCAAGTAGTAATATTAATAAAGTTGCAGATGGCAATTATAATTATTCTTCAGGAATGGCATTTGCTCCAGATGGATCAGAGTTGATAATCGGAAGAACTTCTATGATGGAAGCTGTTGATTTATTTAAATTTACCCTTAGTGATAAAAATGTATCTAGATTAACTAATGTTAATGCCTTGACTTCACAGAGAGTAAATGATGTAAAGATAGAAGAAAAAATGGTTGAATCTACTGATGGTAAAATGATACATACTTGGGTACTTTATCCGCCCAACTTTGATGCTTCCAAAACATATCCAATGATTACATACTGCCAAGGTGGGCCTCAAGGAACAATTAGTAATTATTTTTCATTCCGATGGAATTTATATTTAATGGCTTCTCAAGGTTATGTTGTATGTGCTCCTAACCGTAGAGGAATGCCAGGATTTGGGCAAGAGTGGAACGATGCCGTCTCCAAAGATTGGGGCGGTCAAGCTATGGATGATATTCTTTCAGCTACAGATGCAGTAGCAAGTGAATCATTTGTAGATAATACCAAACTTGCCTGCGTAGGACCTAGCTTTGGTGGGTATTCAGTATTTTGGCTAGCTGGCCATCACGAGGGTAGATTTAAGACCTTTATTTCTCATTGTGGAGTATTCAACCTAACATCGATGTATGGTGCAACTGAAGAGCTGTTTTTCCCCAATTGGGAGTTCGGTGGACCTTATTGGTTAGAAGAAAATGAAGATCAGTATGAAGAATTTTCTCCTCATAAATTTGTTAATGAATGGGATACTCCAATGCTAGTTATTACTGGCGTTCAAGATTTTAGAGTGCCATATACACAAAGTTTGGAAGCATATACTGCACTTCAAACTAAGGGAATTAATTCTAAATTGTTAGTTTTCCCTAATGAGAGCCATTGGGTACTAAACTTACAAAATGCTTTGGTTTGGCAGTATGAATTTTTTGATTGGTTAGAAACAACACTTAAGTAGATGAAAATCATAGAAGTTATAAAGCGTATCTTTCAAATTATATTCTTTTTTGGGATACGCTTTTTATTGGTATTATTAGTAATATCCCTGCCAGTACTTTTTCTTTATTTTATATTATGATTGATTTATTTTAATAACTAGAGATATATCAGGGTAGGGAACTTAAAAGGATAAAGAAAGTGGTCTCGGCGACCATGGGGTTAGAAAATATGACCATTTGATTGGGCGGTTTAATAGTATAGATCCGCTTTGGGAGAAGTATTTGGACGTGAGTCCGTATCAGTATTCTAGAAATAATCCAGCTAGGAGATTGGATATAAATGAAAAAAATGTTGCTTGGAGTTATATGGCTTCATTTGCAGGTGATGTAACACGTGCTATTGGTATTAATTCTCAAGGTGTTACAGTAGCTGTAGGAGGTGCTGATGTAGATTTTACTTTTCTTCCAATTGATAAATAATTTGGTGCAACATTTGGTGCAATTACTCTTGATGTTGGAGAATTAGTAAATACTCCAACATATAGGCAATCAATGTTAAATGAATCGGCAAATGATGCCACCGCTGTAATTAAATTTAATGAAGCTGAAATTTATGCAAAATCACAGAGTACTGAAGGATTAGGTCCTATTAGTGTTACATCAAGTTTAAAGATTACTGAGAGTGGAGTTACAGGGTCATTGTCAACTTCACTTGGTCCAGTTAATTTGGGTGCAAATACAGATGGTGCTGTTTCTGCTGGTATTGGTTTTATGGAATCAATAACATTTCCTGAAATTGTAACAGTTTATGCAAAAGTTAATTTAATTACTGTAAAAGTAGATACTGAATAAGTATTTTAACAAATTTTCAAAGGAATTAATTTTATGAATAGAATATTAATATTATTTTTGATATTTATTATAGGATGTGGCGAGAAAAGTCACTATTTATTTGTCGATGGTCAGGAAATAAAGAAAATCGGATTTGATAAAGGAGAATCTCTATTCCAAAATGATACTTTCCGTTTGAAACAAGATGATGTTACTTTAGTTGAAGGTAGATTAAACAAAGGCAAAAGAGTAGGAACTTGGTATTATCCGAATAATATAATTGACAGTATTACATGGATTAACTACGACATCAATGAATTTTCAATAGATTTACCCAGTGAATTTATAAAACAAAAAAGTTTGGATAGTAATTTTGTTGCACTCAAAGAGAAAGATGAAATAGTAGATGGCATTACATTTATTAGTATTCAGCAGTCTAAGACAGTAACAGATTTTAATACAATACAGAGTTATTTCATTCAGAAAACTTTAGAAGATGAAAAAATTATTAACCAAATATATGGTTTTCAGATGGATAGTCAACAGTTCACAATTTATAATGTGAATGACCCAAGCACTGAGACATTATACCTAATCATGATTTTTAATAAAGAGAATAAATTCTATATGGTTGTTTATGAATATACTGTTGAAGATAAAGAAAATGAAGACAGCTATTTATTGTTTTTTGAAATAATACAAACTTTAAGGTATAAAAACGAATTTGTTATTCCTTTTTTGGGCAACCTGAAAACATTGAAATTGGAAGGTACAGGAGTTAACTATCCAATTG
>JAONBD010000073.1 GCA_028376765.1 Candidatus Kapaibacterium sp. | reverse complement strand
TTTATTAAAGATTTAATTAAGGATTCGTGTTGAATTGTATCAAATTTATAGTAGTTAGTTTCAATTGAATCACAAAAATCTGCAATTATTTGTTTATTGTTTGTAATCTCCTCACTTTTTAATCCTAAGAAATTGAGATTTAAACTAAATATTAAAATGATGTAAAGTTTGTACATAAAATTTAAAGTAATGTGTTGCAATATAGTGAAAATGCTTATATTTGAAACTTACTTTAACAAAAGGGTGTAATTTATGTCAAATGTCTTTAAGGAAGACCTACACGAGAATAAAGTACTTAGGTCGTTTCAACTGTTTTTTTCAAAATCTACAGCTGGAGGAATAGTATTAATTATCGCTACTGCAATTGCTTTATTTTGGTCAAATTCCGAATGGTATGAATCGTATAAATTTTTATGGAAAAGCCCATTAACAGTTACTGCATTTGATATAACTTTATTCCATCATCCTTTTTACTACATAGTAAATGATGGTTTAATGGTAATGTTTTTCTTTGTAGTTGGTCTAGAAATAAAACGAGAACTATTGATCGGGGAGCTCTCCAGTTTCCGAAAAGCAATGTTACCTGTAATTGGTGCTATCGGAGGGGTAGTTGGCCCAGTATTAATTTACAGGTTAATAAATATGGGTGATCCTGCCGCATTAGATGGGTGGGCGATTCCAATGGCAACAGATATAGCATTTGCACTTGGTGTACTAGCATTACTAGGTGATAGGGTTCCAGTTGGCATTAAAGTATTTTTGGCAGCATTAGCTATAGTTGATGATCTAATGGCGGTGCTAGTTATTGCGTTCTTTTATACTAGCGAAATACATTTTACATGGCTTTATGTAGGTGCAATTTTCGCTGGATTCATGTTTATATTAAACAGACTAAAAATCAATAATGGTTGGGTTTATTTCTTCTTTGGTTTTGGTTTGTGGTATTGTTTCTTAGAATCAGGGATTCATCCAACTGTAGCTGGTGTTATTGGAGCATTTATGATACCTGCTCGTTCGGTTTTAGGTAAAGATAAATTCTTAAAAAGAACTGAGGCACTCTGGGGTAAATTCAAACAGTATTTTGATAAGAATAAATCTAACATCTTGAACTCGCATGAAGAAGATACGCTTCATGTAATAGAAAAAGGTGTAGAACGAGTGCAATCACCATTACACAGATTAGAAGTTGGGATTCATCCTTACACAGCATTTATAATTTTACCGATATTTGCTTTGGCAAATGCAGGAGTTTATTTAGGGGATTTTGAGCTGGCAGATTTAACCAATAAAATCACTTTAGGGATTGCATCTGGATTATTCTTTGGTAAAATAATTGGTGTCTCGGGTGCAGTTTGGATTGCTACCAAAGTTGGATTAGCTAGCTTGCCACTTGGAGTAAAATTTAGTAAAATTGTTGCAGTTTCTGCACTTTGTGGAATTGGTTTTACTATGGCAATATTTATTGCTGGGCTATCATTCAAAAGTGGTGGATCTGAAGAAGATTATGCAAAAATTGGTATTCTTATAGCATCGACATTAGCTGCCGTAATTGGTTATATAATAATGGCAAACTCGCTAAAAGATAGTAAATCATAATGGACTTAAGTAAATTTAAACACAGCTACCCGGGAGAGGTTAAGTTCTCTGATGTAGATTCTTTTGGTGTAGTTCATAATATCCAATATTTGTATTGGATTGAGTGGGCAAGAACTCAATATTTATTTGATATTGGTATGCCTAAAACTACTGATTTTTTCTCCAAAAAATTTCCATTGATGACAGTTCATTCAAGAATTGATTATTTCAATTCTGCAAGGTTTACTGATGAGTATAATGTAAAAACAAGAGTAGCTTTTGTCAAACACTCATCTATTGGTTTTGAAAATGTAGTTAACTTTAAAAATGGACAAAATATTGCTAAATGCGAAGGTGTGCTTGTTTATGTTAATGCAGAAACAAAAAAAGTGGAACGATTACCTGATGTTTTAAGAAGACTAATAAAACAATTTGAAGGTGATAATTGTAAATTTCTTGAATCCTAAATCCGAATTATGACAGATAAACAAATTGCATCCTATTGTGTATTCCCTCGCCTAAATTTAGATAAATTTATTAGTGATGAACTTTATGCAACTAAAATTATTGAGCTTGTTAAAAGTGGAGTCGGAGGGTTTTGCATATTTGGCAAAGTTAAACTTGATGATGTTCAAAAAGTAATAAATGGACTTCAAAATATAGCAAAAGAGAAATTATTATTTAGTGCAGATTTCGAATTTGGTCTACCAATGAGACTTCTAGAAGGGACTGCCTTCCCTCATGCAATGGCTCTTGGAAAAACAGGTGACGAAAAATCAGCTTTCTATGCTGCTCAACTAATCGGAAGAGAGTCAAAAGAAATTGGTATTGACTGGATTTTTGCACCCGTTTGTGATATTAACTCAAACAAGAATAATCCTATTATTAATATCCGTTCTTTTGGTGAAAATGAAGAAATTGTCGGGAAATTTGCGGCAGCTTTTGCATTAGGTTTACATGAATCTGGTATTATTTCTACTGCTAAACATTTTCCAGGACATGGTGATACTGATTTAGATTCTCATTTGGAGTTGCCAGTAGTTAATGGAAGCAAAGAAAGATTAGAAAATTTAGAATTGAAACCATTTAAAAAGCTAATAAAAAATGGTGTGAAATCAATAATGTTGGGTCATTTAGCTGTTCCTGCTTTTGACACAAGCCTAACACCTGCGTCTTTATCAAAACCAATAATACAAGATTTATTGATAAAAGAATTAGGCTTTGATGGAATAATAATTAGTGATGCACTAGAGATGAAATCAATCTCAAATAATTATTCTTCTGGATTGGCTTCAGAACTTTCCCTACGAGCTGGAAACCATATAGCTTTAATTCCTGAAGATGCTTCTGAGGCAATTTCACATTTAGAATCAATTATAAAAAATGATTTAGATTTTAAAAATGAGCTGATTGCTAAAGCCGAAAAAATAAGAGAATTAATAAAATGGACTGATTCTAGACCAATTCCAAAAGTAGATGGATTAAGAAAGGATCGATTTTTACAACATGAAAAATTTGCACTTCAAATTGCTAGAAAGACTATTGAAATTAGAGCCCCAAAAATTCTTACTCCAATTGATAACAAAAAACAAGTAGCAGCATTTGCATTTTTACAATCCGACAGCTCTTTTCCAAATGCATCTATGTTTTTTAATCTATTGCAATCCGCTACAGAAAATGACATTGATTTTGGATTTGTAAATCACGAATTAAAAGAGGATGATTTAGTAGCTTTAAGGTCTGGTATCACTGAATCAGATGTAGTAATATTTGCTAATTTCTATAAATCTCATGCTTATTCTGGGAATATTGGATTTGCTGATAAATTAGGGGAAATTCAACACAGACTTGCTGGCGGGATTCCAAGAATTAACTTGTTTTTCGGCAACCCATATCTTGATGATCAATTAAGGTCGGATATGTCTGTTAAAGCTTTTTCCGATAGTTTATGCAGCTTGGCTAGTGTTGTTATGTTGCTTACTGGAAGAGAGTTAGGAGAAGATGGTGAAGATGCTACTAAACAAAATTATTCAAAGTAGAATGATTTTGTATTATAGAATCTTCACAAATTTTTAATAGTGATTTATTCCCTTCTCTCATTAGTTTTAATATCTCAATTTTTTCTGCTAAATAAGTTTTAGCAAATACTTTATCGTATTTAATAATTGAGCTAGTATTATGGATTAAATCAGCATACTTTACAGTTTGTGAGCTTGGATGAATATTTCCTAGTCTTCCAGCCTCTTTAAGTTTTCTTTCCCTTCTATTTAAATTTGGATAATTATCAGGTGTATAAACATCTGTCAAATCAATAATACCATTAACAATAAAATTTGTAGTTTTTGAATTATATCCAATAATTAGTAATCTTGATTCTAATGTAGAGTCTGTACAAACAGTGTCCTCTAAAAGATCATGACCTAGGGAAATCTCAACCAAGTCATTTTGATATTCTGATGCAATTTTAGCTACAGTAAATACATGAGTCCAATAAGGTTCCCCTGTATACTTTCTTTTTTGATCTGCATGTTGTTGTTTTACAAATTCAAAAAATAATTCTTGTTTATGGTTCAATTCCATTATTTTAAATATTCATCTAAAAAGCTATAAAATTCTGAATACCAAATTAATTTTTCTTGAGGTTTAATAACCCAATGATTTTCATTAGGATATACTACTAATCTTGCAGGCACACCTAATTCCCCGGCGGCAGTAAATGCTTCTAAACTTTGAGTATAGCTTACTCTGTAATCTTTTTCACCAGTAATTATCATTATTGGTTTTTTCCAATTTTTAACAAAGTTATGAGGCGAATTTTCATCATAATACTTTCTATTCTGCCACCAAGCACCACCATTGTCATAATTTGGAAAGAAAAGCTCTTCGGTTGCTCCATATTTAGAAATTAAGTTGAAAATACCACAATGCGATACAAATGCATCATATAATCCGTTATCATTCCCAGCTAACCAAAATGCCATATAGCCACCAGCAGAAGCACCAATAGCAGCT
>JAONBD010000072.1 GCA_028376765.1 Candidatus Kapaibacterium sp. | reverse complement strand
GTTTATTTCTTTTTTTTTCTATATTTGTATAAAATACTTAAAATAATGGTAGATAAAAGCAATAGTGTTTATTTTTACCGTTAGGCACAAGGCGGAAAAACGAAAACGAAAAAAGTATACAACAATCGGCAATTAGGATACATCTACACTTCAACATTGCTATAATTTTGTTTCGAAATAAAATGTAAAACTTTAAAATCTAAAAAATGAGTAAAATAGCATTAATCACAGGAGCCTCATCAGGAATGGGGAAATCAACAGCAAAAATCTTACAGAGTCAAGGATATAAGGTTTACGGAGCAGCAAGACGTTTAGAAGAAATGCAAGATATGAAAGACAAAGGAATGTCTATAGTTTCTATAGACTTAACCAAAGAGGACTCTATTGTAAATTGTGTGAATACCATTTTAGACAAAGAAGGAAGAATTGATATTCTTATTAACAATGCAGGCTATGGTTCTTATGGAGCTGTAGAAGATGTTTCCATTGAAGAAGCAAAAAGGCAATTTGAAGTAAATATGTTTGGATTGGCACGTATTACTCAATTAGTTTTACCTAAAATGAGAGAAAATCAATTTGGTCGAATTGTAAATATTTCTTCAATGGGAGGAAAAATTTATACGCCTCTTGGAGCTTGGTATCACGCTACAAAACACGCAGTTGAAGGTTGGAGCGATTGTTTAAGATTAGAGGTCAAGCCTTTTGGAATTGATGTGGTGGTTGTTGAACCAGGAGGAATAAATACACCTTGGGGAACTATTGCAGCTGACAATTTAAGAAAAACATCTGGAAAAGGTGCTTATTCAGCATTTGCTAATAAGGTGGCAGATGGAATGGAAAAAACCTATACAAACAACAGTTTAACAGATGTTGATGTACTTGGAAATTTAATCGCTAAAGCTGCAACAACTAAAAAACCTAAAACCCGATATGTAAAAGGATATATGGCTAAACCAGCAATCGCAATTCGTAAATGGTTTGGAGACAGAGCTTTTGATAAGATGATAATGAGTCAAATTAAATGATAGAAGTATGGACTTTATAGAATACACATATAGCTGGGTTAAAAGTGAGGCAACTCAAGGTAAAATAATGATTTTTATTGGAGTTTTACTATTAGTTGCTTTTGTAGGAATTATTAGAAGTCATAACGAACTTTTAAGAGGAACTTTGATCCCAATGACTTTACTACTTACAATCTGTATTGGTTATGGTGGATATATCTTATATAGTCGTCCTGCTCACGTAAAACAAAGTATTACACTTTACCAACAATCAGAAAAAGAGGCAATTGAAAAAGAGCAAACCAAACACATTAATGACAACAAGGCGGGTAAGACCTTAATGAAAATATATCCTATTCTAATTTTAGTTTCCATTATTGCATTACTCTTTGTTGCAAATCCATATTATAAAGGAATGGCAATTGGATTTGCAGTTTTGTTTATTGCGTTTTACGTAATTGATTTTGGGTTTGTCTCTCGCTCTGATGCCTTTTTATCGTTTTTATCTAAATTAAAAACTAATTAGAATTTTGAAAGACATTATAAATATAGAAACCATTTCGGAAGTTCATCAGTTTTTAGGTAAATCAAAACCAAAACATCCATTAATTTCGGTATATAGAATTGGTGATATTTTAAAAGATTTGGAAGTCGATAATTTAAGGTATTCATTAGGTTTATATCAAATTAGCCAAAAAGACAATTGCCCTTTTACCATTGTAAATTATGGTAGAAACTCTTACGATTATCAAGAAGGAACTATGATCTTTTCATCGCCTAATCAAGTATTGGAGTATAAAAAATTTGAAACTAACAAAGAGGACAAAGGTTGGACTTTAGCTTTTCATCCTGATTTAATTAGAAAATCTGAACTTGGTAAAAAAATGGATAGCTTTTCATTCTTTTCATATGCTTCAAACGAAGCTTTGCATTTATCGGATGAAGAAAGGAAGACAGTTACCGAAATTGTCGAGAAAATTGAGAAAGAATTCAGCAACAACATTGATGCTCACAGTCAAACTTTAATAATTTCAAATTTAGAACTGTTACTAAATTATTGTGTACGTTTTTATGACAGACAATTTTACACAAGGACAAACTTAAATCAGGATATAGCAAGTCAGTTTGAGCAATTATTAAAAGATTATTACAAAAAAGAAAAACAATTGGAGTTTGGGATTCCTTCCGTGCAATATTGCGGAAAAGCAATGAATATGTCACCTAAATATTTAAGTGATTTACTGCGTAAAGAAACAGGACAAAGCACACAAGACCATATTCATCAATATATTATTGAAAAAGCAAAAAACAGACTATTAAATTCCAAAGAAAGTGCAAGCGAAATTGCTTATGCTTTAGGATTTGAATACCCACAATATTTCAGTAAAATCTTTAAAAAGAAAACGACAATGAGTCCGAATGAATTTAGGCAAAGTCTGAATTAGAAAAAGCCCAGTGCCTAACAACGTATATAAAAAATAGCGGATTCAGTTGTTAAGCGAAAGATAAATAATCAAATAAAGGTCAGTTATAAACCGAAAAGTTAGTACTTAAAAATCCGCTACTTTTCATATACAAGACCGTTGTAGCCAATTAAAGTAAACTGCATGATTGTAGACCATAAGAAAATAGAAATTAATGAGAATGTTGTATTTGAAACTATCATTTGCAAAACAGAAACTACTTTCAATTTTCATTTGAATGATGAGGCTTACTTTTTGTATGTTAAGCATGGGCATCATGTTGCAATTTCTCCAAATGAAATAATTGAAGTCCCACAGGGTGATTTAGGGATTTCAGTTGGAACGTCGCTTATCTTAAAAGCATATCCAAATCCTGAAAATCAACACTACCAAGTTCTCATTATTCACATAAGCAGAGACCTTATTGCTAATTCATTTTCAAATAAATTCCCTGATATTAGCACTACCGACAAGAATGAGTTTAGCAAGGACATTTTTACAGGAAAACCTTGTGTAATTGCAAAAAACTATGTTGACGGGGTCATGCAATACTTTTATAATACTCATATTATTACGGACGAAATATTAGATATTAAGATAAAAGAAATACTACTGCTATTATTACGTTCCAAAAAGGCAAAAGATGTTGCCATATTATTAGAACATTTTGTAAATAAGAATACTGCAACCTTTAAGGAGGTAATAGAAAATCATGTACTAACTGAAACTTCAATCGAAGAACTAGCCCAATTATGCAACATGAGTCTTTCAACATTTAAAAGACATTTCAAATCAATTTTTCAGACCTCTCCAAACGAATATCTTTTTGACAAACGTCTTGAAAACTCAAAAAAACTATTGGCTACTTCCAAGCAATCAATTGATGACGTTGCTATGCTTTCAGGTTTTAAAACAACAGCTCATTTTTCGAGAAAATTCAAAGAAAGATATGGAATTCCTCCTTCAAAGTATAAAATGACCCTCTCAGATAAATAACCGGTCTTATCAGAAAATTTGCTGGCTTCAAACTGACGTAACTTTGTATCATAAGATTTTATTATTAATCATTTAATACATTTAGTTATGGAATACCACAAAACATTTTTAGTAATTACAGCAATTGTAAATAAGCAAAATATTGCTGAAGTTCCTGAGTATTTGGGAAGCGTAATGCAGATTTTTGGACAAAATGGAGGAAAACCTGTCGGCAGATATAAAACAATTAATCAATTAGTTGGAGAAGAATCTCCAGAGATGATTGCTGTTATCGAATTTGCAAATCCAGAAATCATTGAGGATTTGGTGAAAAGTGAAGCTTTTAATGCATTGGCTGAGCAAAGAGCCAGAGTTTTTACCAAGCTGAATATGATTATTAGTCAAAGAATGTAAGAGTACATTATGAAAAATCTAGTAATTATATTTTTCCTTGCGACAACAGTGATGTTTTCTAATCAAACATTAGCTCAAGAGACAATAACTCCAAGACCTATCTTGGTAATAAATGCTGTTGTTGATAAAGAACATAAATCAGAGTTAGGCGAGTACCTCTCTCAAATGATGCAAATTTTCAAGGATCATGGAGGGAAACCTCTTGGACGCTATAAGACTATTGAGAAATTAAAAGGTTCTCATAATCCTGAGATGATAGCTATGGTCTCTTTCGGAGATGTAAATACAATAAAAAACATGTTGGACAGTGATAAGTATAAAAGTTTATCTGATCTAAGAGAACGTGTTTTTAGTGAATTGGATATTATAGTGTGTAAAGAATTAAATTGAATGCTATGGCACTTAATGGAGAATTTAAAAATTTCGTTCTTGACCAGTTGCAAGGAATTGGTGAATTTGAAACAAAGCTTATGTTTGGAGGTTTGGCTTTAATAAGTAAAGGTTCTGCTTTTGCAAAAATTAAACATGACAAATTTTGGCTTAAAGTAAACGAAAGCAATTTAGCTGACTTCGAAAATTTTGGGATGAGCCAATATACTTATGGCAAAGATAATTCCCGAAAATTAAACTTTTATGAAACTCCAGTTGATGTTATTGAAGATAGGGATAGATTGAAAGAATGGGTTAAAAAATCTATTGAGATAGCTTTGATAAAATAACTGGCTACAACAGTGTATATAAGCAATAGCGGTTTGGGTGTAAACTTGAACCGCTTTTCGCGTTAAATGAGTATCTTGCAA
>JAONBD010000071.1 GCA_028376765.1 Candidatus Kapaibacterium sp. | reverse complement strand
CCCATAAATTCATATTTATACATTAAATTAACATCAAGCCTGTGGTAAGCTGGCAAACGAAATCCGTTTCGCTCTCCGTAACTATATCTCTGGTTCCAACCATTTGGATCAAGGGTGTAACTTCCATTTTGCAATGTAAATCCTTGACCTGTTGAATATACCCAAGCCGCACCAATTTCCCAGTGTTTATTAAAATTGTAAGTACCAGTTAGGGATATATCATGTCGCCTATCCCATCTTGGGAAATAGACTTTACCATTATTTATTTCATCAAATTTTCTCTCAGTTTTAGACCAAGTATAGCCAAGCCATCCTGTGAAATTACCAAGTTGTTTCTCTAGGAATATTTCAAAGCCATAAGACCAACCGAAGCCCGAGGTAAATTGATCGTCGAGAGGTATGCCTAATGAAAATGAAGTATTTTCTTTGTACTCATACAAATTTTCCATGTGTTTATAGTAAGCCTCAACTTGGAGAGAAAGATCATTAGGTAAGATTGAGTGAATACCTAAAACAGTTTGAGTAGATCTCCCTGGCTTAATTTTCTCCGTAGATGGAAACCATAAATCGGTAGGTACAGCAATATCATTTCTGGAGATTAGATTTAAAAATTGATGAGCTGTAGAGTAAGATCCGATTGCTTTAAGCCAAGGATTAATATTATAACTCGCTGCTAATCTTGGTTCAAATCCAAAGTAATCACCTTCCTGAAAGTAATAAAGCCTTCCACCAATATTAGTGCTTAATTTATCATTTATAGCTATTTCGTCCATTGCATAAATGGCACCATCCAGTGCATTTATCCTTCTATCTCCAAGAAAATCATTTAATTCTGCATCAAGATTATTATTTGTAGCTACCCTCGATAAAAAGTTGTGTTGAGTAAGTTCATATCCAAATGATATTAAATTATTAGCTAAACCAAAATATTCGGCATTACCTTTTAAAGTGAAATCCTCGATATCAGATACTGTTTCAAAATAATCTGATATTTCTGAATCGTCTGAATCTTCTAATCTAAAAGTAGAATTATAATTAGTATAGATTAAAGAAAAATTTGTGAAAAGGGACTTGTTTACTATATGCTTCCATCTAGCATTTAAGGTTTTATTACCCCAAATAAATTTGATATTTTCATTTGTTTCTCCAATATCAAATACATCATCTCCAAGGAATCCAGAAACATATAACTGATCTTTATCACTTAATTTATAATTAACTTTAGCATTAAAATCATAGAAGTAGTATTTTGGAGCATCATCAATTAAATTCAGAAATAAGTCAAAATAAAATCGACGAGCAGAAACCATAAAAGAGGAATTTTCTGTAATAGGGCCTTCAATTGTGGCTTTAGCACTAATCAAGCTAATTGAACCAGCCCCTTCGAACTCCTTATAATTTCCTTCCTTCATTTGCATATCTAACACGCTAGACATTCTTCCGCCATATTTTGCGGGCATACCTCCTTTTATCAAATTAATCTCATTTAGTGCATCAGAATTAAATACACTTAAAAACCCTCCTATATGGGTTGGATTATAAACAATTACATTATCTAGTAATATTAAGTTTTGATCGGGAGAACCACCTCTTACATACAATCCTGATGATAACTCACCACCAGAGCTAACACCTGGCAATAATTGTAAGGCTCTAAAAACATCTACTTCGCTACCTATTGATGGAAGTTTTTTAATATAATTTGGATCAATATTAATAGTTGATATTTGACCAGTTCCATTGGCATTCCTTTGAGCAGTTACAACTACTTCGTCGGAAACAATTTCTTTTTCTTCAAATTCTATATTTATTTCATAATCCTCTTTTATACTCAGCTCTTTGGTAAAAACCTCATATAACACGTTTCTTGCAACCAAAATATAGTCACCATTTGGGATTTTTGGAAGTGAATAAAACCCATATTTATTGGTGTATCCGCCTCTGATTGGTACATTTTTAAGTGTATAATTGCCTATTACAAAGCTATTTTCAGTACTAGTTGTTTTTTCGTAAACAGCTACGGCCGAACCAATCACCACTTCGCCACTTTCTTTTTCAGTAATAGTTCCTGCCACCGTTGCGGCAGTTAATTCTATGCTAACAAAGAATGCAAATAAAATAATTAATTTCAAACTTCTATTCTCTTTTATTTAGTTCAATTTTCATTCAAAAAACTATTTACAAATTTATAATAAATTACAAAAAAAGCCTCAAGTAAATTTGAGGCTTTTTCCGAGTATTGATATTGTATTAAGTTTATTTAAAGAATTTGCTCTATTTCAGATTCTAGAGAAGATGGAGTTTTTTGGGAGCCATATCTTCCAACTACTTTACCATTTTTATCAACTAAGAATTTTGTAAAATTCCATTTTATTGCATCACCTGGAAAACCTCCTTTTGATGCTTTCAAATATTTGTATAATTGATGAGCATTATCACCATTTACATCAATTTTTTCGAACAGTGGGAAATCAACTGAAAACTTAGTAGAACAGAATTGTTTAATTTCTTCTCTTGAGCCTGGCTCTTGCCCACCAAATTGGTTGCATGGGAATCCGAGCACTACAAATTCTTTGTCTTGATATTTTTCGTAAATATTTTGCAAACCTTCATATTGAGGAGTAAACCCACATTCGGAAGCAACATTAACAATAAGCAATGTTTTGCCTTTGTATTCATCGAGAGCAAGCTCTTTTCCATCTATATTAGTAACTTTTATATCATAAATTGATTCTGTTTCTACGTCCGCCATGTCCTCTCCATTTAATGAATAAGCTAAAAAGATAATGCCAATAACTGACAATAATAAGATAAGTATTTTCTTCATTTTTCTCCTTTTATTTTCATCAAATAGACGAATCAGTTTATAGATATTGAATTATTATAAATGAAATTTTAAATATATTTGGTGTATCATAGTGAAAGTTAGACTTGTGTAGATGTAAGACTATTTTCTAAATAAATGTAATATTAGATTTTTTCCTTTTGGGTTTAACAGGTCTACTTCACTCAATCTATAATTTTGTGCAGTGCAATTTGGGTCATGTTCTAAAATGTCAGTTTGCCTGTTCCAAAAATGTACCAAAGTCTCTACTTTACTAATCAAAGTTTTCAATTGATTTCTTTAAATGAATAATATTTGAAAATGAAAATCCCAAACATTAAAACAAATACTAAATCTATAAATGCAGCTGTCATTGCAGTTTGACTAACATTATTGTTTGAATATTGAATTACTACATTGGAGGCAAATAATAGTTTTCCTAAAAAGCCCATAATTACAATTCCAATGTGTTGAGTCGGCTTTTTAGCTACTATAAAAAAGCCAATACCAAATACAAATACTGTAATCCACAAGCTTCTAAAAAAGTATATAGTACTCCAATCATCAATTATTTGATTTGTGAAGTCAAGTAATCCTTGTTCTGAATTAAATATACCTGGCAATACTCCAATTGTTGTGTAAATTCCAGCAAGGAGGAATACAATCTTCCAGAATTTCGAATTTAAGGTAGTTCCTAATGTCATGATTTTGAGCCTTTGCAAAATTGATAAAAAACTATTAATTATTTTTTTGTCTTAATTAATATGATACAAAACAACGACAAATTTTATCAAATTCCATTTACATATGTAAAGAAATGAAGACTAAATTAATTTCTAAGGAGTTCTTTTCTAATCCTACTTAATTGTGTGGCAGAAATACCAAGATATGACGCAATATGAAATTGAGATATTAGTTGTTCAAGTGTTGGAAAGTCTTCTTTAAAGAGAATATACCGTTGAGAGGCATCAAGTAAAACAATTTCTATCTCTTTCTTTTCTTTCTCTAAAAAGTAAAATTCAGCTATTTTTCTTGCAAATCGTTCTAAATCTTGAAATTCATCATACAAGCTTGTGAGTGATGCAAAATCGCAAGTATAAATGATACATTCTGTTAAAGCCTGTTGAGCAATTAAATTCCTATTTCCAGATAGTAAAGATGTATAAGCACCTATAATGCTTGGTTCAACAAAAAATTGTTTGTTATAATCTTTTCCATCTTTATTCACAAAAAAAGCTCTTACAACACCTTTCTTTAAATATGCAAACTTACGAGCTGTTTTATCTACTTCAGCGAAATATTCATTTTTCAGAAGCCTTTCCTCCTTAAAAAAAGGCGAAATTCTATCCCATGTAGTTTCATTAAGTTTTGATATTGCGTTGAAGTAATCTTTTAATTCGTTCATGATAAGCCAACTCTTAATTATAGGAAATACTAATATCAATTTTATTCTTTTTTCTGAATTAGTTTATTCTTAAATCAAAAAGGTTTTATTGTAAGTATATAAGTTCATAATAAACTAATTTAGTAAATTCTCAATTAACCCCAACATTTTATAAACGGTTTCTAAAATATGGGTAAACCGTTTTCTTGTATTTTGTTTTCAAAGTAATAGTTTTCTTGTTATATTTTTATTATTAAATAAATAGGATTAATTATGATTGAAAATAACTATTCAGCTCAAATTGAGGGCGAGCCAGAACACTGCTATAAAGTATTTTTTCACTATCTACTAATGGGTGAAGGTCGCACAGTCACTGCTCTATCAAAATCTTACGATTGCTCACGAAAACACATTTATACCCTCGCTAAAAAATACAATTGGGTAGAAAGACTCCGCAAAGCCGATAAATATATCGCCGATCAGAATCGCCAAGAAGTGTTTGAAAAATACCAAAATTCGACTAGACAAGAAACTCATAATCTTGTTGATGGATATGAGCGAGTGCAGAAAATATATGAAGATTTAATAATTAAGTCGGAATTGTATATTCACCGTGGAGTAGATGAAGAGCAATATTTTAAGCGGACTAATCAATTTATGAATTTGATGCTGAAGCTTCAGAAATTTAATTTTCTTGCTGAATCCCAGTTAAAGAAATTTGGTTTGGAATCTTCCCAATTATTAGATGAAGAATTTAAAGAAATAGATCATTTAAATGATGAAGTAGAAAATCTTGAATCAGAAAGTAATGATGACGAACTCGCAGAAACTTTTGAGAAATATCTTAAATTTGACGATAATGAACAAGAATCTGAACCAGAATTTGACGAA
>JAONBD010000070.1 GCA_028376765.1 Candidatus Kapaibacterium sp. | reverse complement strand
GAATAAAAGATTTAGTTTTCCCAACTATGAGTGAAATTCATTTCAAGAATTTAATTGAAATTTCTGAATGGAAGGACTTTAATAAAAATGAACAATTAGTAGAGGAAGGAATTAGAATTAATGAGCTAATTTTGATTAATGAAGGTCAAGTTTCAATAAAGGCAAAAAATAATATAATTGGTCATGTTAGTGATGGTGGATTTGTTGGTGAAATGAGTTTTTTAACTAGAAGCAAACCTACAGCTTCTGTAACAACGGTAACACCTACTACTGTTATCTCATGGAACAAACTTAAATTAGAAAAACTAATGGAAAAAGATCCAATGTTTAAAAATGAATTATTTAATGTATTTAGTAGCGATTTAATTAAAAAACTTATAGAGAAAAATGAACATAATTAATAGTGTTTTTAGTTGATTATTTTGATATAATTAAATTAAAACACAGATTAACTATTTAAAAACCAAGTATTCATTTTACCTTTACCCTTAATATCGATTACCCCTCTCTCCTTAAATTTAAACGAATTACTTTTTGATAACAATTTATTTTTAAATGTATCATTACACTGAATTTTGTTGACTTCACCATTGGATTCCATTCTTGCTGCAACGTTAACAGTGTCGCCCCATAAGTCATAAATAAACTTTTGCTCGCCAATTACTCCAGCTACGATAGGTCCACTATTTAATCCGATTCTGAAATTGATAGTTGCTCCATCATCAGTTTTATAGTTTTTCATTTCTTTAACAATTTCAATTGCCATGTTTGCTATGTTTAAATCGTGATTATCATTAGCTTCTGGAATTCCAGAAGCAGCCATGTAACTATCACCAATTGTTTTAATTTTTTCAATATTATGCTTAACTGCAAATTTATCAAACCTAGTAAATATATCATTCAATACTTTTACTAATCTCTTTGGTGAAGTATCCGAGCTTAAGCTTGTGAAACCAACAATATCTATAAATATAACACTTGCATCTTCAAATTCATCGGCAATTATTTCACCTTCCTTAAGTCTTGAGGCAATAGAAATTGGTAGTATATTATGCAGAAGTGACTCTGACTGCTCATTAGCTTCTTTAATTATCTTATTATCTTTCTTTTTATTTCTATAACTAATATAAATAATTATGAGTAAAATCAATATGATAAGAGCTATAGCAATAAATGCGTTTGATAATTTTGATTGAAAATCAAGTTCAATACTTTTAATTCTATTTTCTTCGATAAGTGCGTCTCTATCTAAGTTTAGCATCTGATTATACTGTTGGAGTGTAAAATTCCTATCTAATAGAGCTTCCAGTTCGTCTTGAATTTCTTTAATTTCTTGTTCGGTACCATTATTAGATCGTAAATAATTAATTTTATCTTTAATTATTTTAATTTTATCTGAATTTAATCTATATTCTTCAATATTATTAATAATTATATTTCTAACAGAATCTATTTTCTTTTCACGGTTAAGAATTTCTTTCTTTAATTCATTCCTTGTTTTGCCACTTGCCTTGTATTGATTAGCATAATTTGATTTTTCATTAATTATCACTGTATCAATAAAATTCTTATTATTATTAGGCTTCTCGAAATTTTTATTACTTAATGATAGCAAAATACTATCGTTTGAATTTTTCAGACTCTTAATACTATCTAGTAGGTTTTGATATTTATCTTCAAATGGACTATTAAATTTATGAAGGTCGTTATAACTTACAAGCTCCAGTGTATAGGAATCATCCCCATTATCAATAAACTGAACTCTAGTATTTTCTGGATTAGCAATATCATATACAACTATATAATTTTCATTTTTATTAACTGTTTCAATTTGTCCTACTTTATTCCACTTTATAATTCTTTGATTATTGGATTGTGATACAATCCTAAATGGTTGAATTAATATAATAATAAATGTTAATGAAATTAAAAATGTTTTTTTCATGGGTCTCCAATTGGCTCAGTCATTTCCTTTTAATTATCAACTTAAAAGCTTGATTAGTTAATGATAATTTATTGTTTAGGTGATTTCTAGCTTTAATAGTGGTGTTTAATCCTTGATAGCAATCTGTCTGGATTCTATAATATTTAGTTTTTGAAGTTGGGTTAACCCAAGTTTCTATAAACACTTTAGTGTTTAAATCTAATTTATTTAAATTATTTAATATATTTTGAGCATCATCTCTACTGTCTAAAGATTCAAAAATAATAGAATAGCAGGTAGAATCTACATCAATAGGCTTTTCTATAATTTTGGAATTGTCTTTTTGAGTCAGTAATAAATTTTTCTCTTTATTTAGCTCATCTTCCTTAAGCTTATTTTCTTTTTCAATTTTTAAAGCATTCAGTTTTTCTTCTTTTAACTTTCTTTTTATCAATTGTTCTTTTTCAATTGCTAACTGTTTAGATCTTTGTTTTTCTAAATTTAAACTATCTGTTATTGCTTTTTCATGTGCAATTAGTTTAATATTATCAAGACTATCTGTAATAAATTTTTCTCTTTGTTCTAATTCATCTTGATCAATATAACTACCAGGATTAATAAAATATGCAACCGATAACCCCATTGAAAAATTATTGACCGTCCAAATTGCATTATCAATTATATCACTGTAATTATAATAGTATGCAACTTCTGGAATCAAATAGAGACTTTTTCCAACACGATATTCATAGGCAAGCCCCATACTTATTGCTAGATAAGGTTTAATCTCAGTTAAATTGCCATTAATATTATTGCGTGTTACTCCCTGATCAACCTCCCCATCAGTAAATGTTATACCACGATCTATTTCTTCTTGAGTTAATTTTTCGAATTGTGAGTAATCAATTGTGTTAATTAATCCAATTTGATGTCCAAATTTTATTTTTATAGGATAATTTTTTAAAGGTTTTAATGAAATTACAGGCTCGATTGTAAGCATAGAAATTTTCAAATCAATATTATGAATTGTATTTACTGGGCTAGTTTCACCATTAATTTCAACATTTCCAATAAACTCCCCTTCAGTTAGCATAGTATTAAAACTAGAAAATCCATATCTAAATTCAAAATCGAAATAGCTAGATAAATTTACATCAGTAAAACCATAAATATAAAAACTTTGGTTAGTTATGTTTTCGTATTTTGAAGTAAACTTATTGAGCTTGTCTGTAGCTAAAAAGTCTATATTGTGAATATTCTCCCTTACCCCGAGATGTAGACCAGTTCTGAACCTTAAAGTATCTAAAGGTGAGGAAATTATATTAGCTAACATAACTAATAATAAAATTGGAATTAAAGAAAAGTTTGATATTTTTAATTTTATTTTCAAATTTTCCATTAATTATTCAATTATTACATTTACAGATGATGTTGAATTTTTATCAAGCAACACAACTCTATAAATACCTTTTGCAATATTAGTTGGAATAGCTATTATACTTTCTGTTTCATCTTTTTCAAGTAAAATATTTTCGCTGTAAACAACTTCTCCCAATATTGAATAAATTTCAAGTTGTACTTCAATATTAGAATCATGATTAGTAACTATATTCAATTGATTATTGGAAATTGGCGTGGGATAAACTGTAACAATCTCAACATTATTATTATTAATAAGTCTATACCCACTTTGATCTTCTACACCAACGAGAATGATTTTACCATTTATTGGTTGCAGGTCTATTTTTTTAGAGCCAATAAACATGGAATCAATATGTATTGTCGATTCAACCTCATTTCCTAAAAGCACAAATCCTGATATATTATATATCAATTCACCTTCAGAAAACTTTGGAACAGAATCTTTAATGACAATTGTTCTCCATTTTCCTGTATCGAAATAAGATTGAATGTTATTAATTGATGGTAAAAATGAAGATTTATTTAACCTTACATAGCTTGTGATGGAATCTAAGCCTTCATTTTCTGCTAAACAATCACCATTTACTAGTTCTAATGGAATAGACACTTCATAGGTATCTACTTTAGGATTGAAGTTATAATCATCAACTTTTATACTTATATCTTTTGGCTCTGTTTTGCTTATCAATTTTGTTATATTTTTACTACAATCCCCTGATGATGATATTGATTCTAATTTAATTATGTAAGGACCATTATCATTCCAATCAACTTGAATCTCATTAGAACTTGGGTCACCAATAATATTTCCACCTATAACTGACCAAATATTTTCGACTCCCTCAATTGGGTCTACAAAATATGTTCCACGCAAGCAAACAGTAAGATCACCTTTAATTTCTCTACCAAAAGCATTTATAGATACTGATTCATAAAGCTCTACACTACAACCAAATGGAGTGGTTTCAATTGATCTTATACTTGCAGCAGAAGCTGCACCCCAATCAACAAGGACTTCCGATTTATCATTATCCCCAATTATAGTACCGCCATTTACAATCCATTGATATGTATTATTAGGGTTATTTAAAATTGAATAAATTTCTTCTGAATTGTTACAAACGCTAAAGTTTCCATTAATTTCACTAGATATAATAGGTTCATCACTAACAAAAACATCAAGATTTGCTTCTTTTTTACAAGAGCCAGCTATAACTGTTAAATCCAGATTGATAGATTTATTACCAGGCCCATCCCAAAGAACTTTTAAAAGATCCTCGTTGTCATTTCCAATTATTGATCCACCATTAACTGTCCACTTTTTTTGAACACCCAAATCAGAATTAGAGTATTCCTGTTCATACTCTCCAAAACAAATTAAATCTTTACCATCGATTTGATAATCATCAAAATCAATTAATACATTTTTACTTGAAAACCCTACACAGCTAATATTATCTTTTGCCTCAGTTAAAGATACTGTTCCTGTTCCCTTATTATCCCAAAGAACAGTTATATCTTGCTGGTCATCAGGTCCAATAATTGTACCATTCACCACTTCCCAATTGTAATATCTCCCATCATTATTTTCAGATCTGTAGGTCTGCTCTAAACCAATACATACTACACTTGGACCAACAAAATTTGTGTTTATTTTTTCAATAATTTCTATTGGGAATGAATCAGAATCTGTAAATAGTTTAACTAAATACTTATCGCCAGGTGGTAAATTGTTAGGGATTTGAACAGAAAATGTACCAGATTTATCTGTAGAAAAATCACCGAGTGGTGTTATATTATTAAAATTACCTTCCGAATCAGAAATAATCACTAAGTAACTTGTCT
>JAONBD010000007.1 GCA_028376765.1 Candidatus Kapaibacterium sp. | reverse complement strand
CTTTTATCTCCACCTGAATCTTCCCATTTTCCCGATCCAGAACTTGTTAGTTTTATTCTGATACCAATGTTTGGTTCAATTTTTAATTTATCAGACAGCTTTATTATAGATTTAAGTTCATTTATTTTTTCAACAACAATAAAGATGTTTTTCCCCATCTTTTTTGCTAGCAAGGCAAGCTCAATGAACTCTTCATCTTTGTAACCATTACAAATAATTGGAGCATCATCATTTTCGACCATAGCAAGAACAGCATGTAATTCAGGTTTCGACCCTGCTTCTAAGCCAAGCCTATATTTATGACTACATTTAACAATTTCCTCAACAACAGGCTTCATCTGATTAACCTTAATAGGATAAACAGTATATGCACTAGCATTGTAATTAAATTCTTTGCTTGCTTTATCGAATGCATCTGATAGTGCTTTTACTCTATGTTCTAATATGTCTGGAAATCTCAATAAGATTGGCGGATTCATATCTTTAAAGGACAGCTCTTCTATCACTTCCTTTAGCTCTATAGTTGAATCGCTATTTGGAAGTTTTAAAGCTACATTACCCTCTTTTGATATATCAAAATATTCGGCACCCCAGCCCTCAAGGTTGTAAAGAGCTTTAGAATCTTCTGTAGTCCACTTTTTCATTAAAAAACTTCCATAAATTTTTTATTCAAATTTACCTTTTATAAATTTATTCTCAAACCATTTTTTATATATAAATCTGTGCTTTCCACTTGGTCAGCTGGTTGATTATCAAATCTATAATTAATTGAAAATGTAAACTGCAATACTTTATTAATATTAAACAAGAGTGCAGATTCATTCAAAAGTCTTATATCTTCAATGTTAAAAAAATCATATTGGGCGTAGGTAACCGTTCGCAACGAAACGGAATTATTGATAACATAATCTAATGTTAGAAAATTGTTGTGTCGCCAAATATATGATTTGTATATAATATCTTCAGCAAGTATTTCATTTTCGTAGAAGATTCCAGTGCCAAATGACAGCTTTAAATTAGTAAATATTGAACTAGAATCATGAAGATTTAGGTCGTAACGAATATTTGCTCCTGCTAAAAATCTCTCGCTCAACTTTCTAAATTCATCGAATTCAAGTTGAAATAATAGCTCAGGTTTAAATAAGTTTTTCCTAAAAAAACTTGATCTTAAATGAACAAAACCATTTCTATCAATAATTTTTTTGTTGTTATCTTTGTAATTGAAACTAGAAATAATAAATGATTTATTTAAATCGGATAAAAAATCTAATCTTAAACTTAATCCACCTTCTTGAAACTTAACATTTCCAGATCTTAACCCGTAGTTTACTTGCGTGCTGGCATAAACACCATTAGAATCAAGCTCTTTTCGTAAATTTTCGGTATTCACTACTGCGAGTGTCGAGAAGCACGAAATAAGTGTTATAAATAATAAGTGTCTGATTTTTTAATCCTTAAAATATAAATTACTAGAATAATTTTCCAAAAAAACATTGAATTTGTTATTTTGTAAATCTTTTTAAACACAAAAAAAATACTTTGAAATGAAAAATCAAAATGAATATTATAATCAGTATAGAATATTTGCAATTCTATCCTTTCTTTTATCACTGATTGTATATAGCTTAACTGCACAGAACTCAGTACCATTTTGGGATTGTAGTGAGTTTTCTGCTGCATCTATACTACAGCAAGTACCTCACCCTCCTGGGGCTCCGCTCTTTTTAATGATTGGAAAATTATTTGATGTAATTCTTCCAATTGGTGACCCAGGCTGGCGATTAAATATGTTAAGTGCTGTTTCAAGTTCATTTGTTATTCTTCTTCTTTTTGTGATTTCAACTAAAGTAATAAGAAACTTTAGAGGTGGATTTCCAAAATCAGCCACAGAAGCTTTAGCAATTTACGGATCTTCTTTTATAGGAGCAGCAGCTTTTACATTTAGTGATACATTTTGGTTTAACGCAGTTGAATCAGAAGTATATGCTTTATCTACAGTCTTTGTAGCCTTAATGATTTATTTAATAATGAAATGGAATGAAGAAGCAGACAAACCTGGAAACGAGAAATATCTACTCCTTATTGCCTATGTAGTTGGTCTATCAACTGGTGTTCACCTTTTAGCAGTTTTAACAATACCATCGATAGTTTACATAGTTTATTTCAGAAAATATAAATTTTCTATTCCTGGCTTTATTGTATCATCTATAATAGCCGCTATTGCTCTTTATATAATTTACCCAGTAGTTGTAAAATACATTCCTGCTTTGCTAGCAGGGCATTCTCCAGGACGAAATGAAGCAAGAGAATACGCCCTTCAAGATAATATGTTCCTTACTTTACTTCCTGTTATAACAATAATTGCAGCTGCAATTGGATTGTGGTGGGGTATGAAAGAAAAAAGAAGAGTTATTGCACTTGTT
Source organism: Candidatus Kapaibacterium sp. (assembly GCA_028376765.1). Classification (GTDB taxonomy): domain Bacteria; phylum Bacteroidota; class Ignavibacteria; order Kapaibacteriales; family UBA2268; genus JAJRPT01. Next base: position 59,394 of record JAONBD010000007.1, on the reverse strand, counting down.
TGTACTTCTTTTTTACTTATCATTATGGGTTACACAACTTACACTCAAATCTTAATAAGATCGAATGCGAACCCTCCGATGAATGAAAATGAACCAAAGAATTTCCAACTATTATCATCATATTTAGGTCGTGAACAATATGGAGATTCTCCTTCGTGGCCAAGAAGATACCAAGAAGAAGAAAGGTTTACTAGAAGATACCTTCAAAAAGATTCTCAAGGTAAATTTGTTTATGGTCCGTGGTACAGACCAGAGATTGAAAGGGTACAAACAAGCGACGGCTCTGTTATCCAAAAGAGAGTTTGGAACAAAGTAGATTTTTGGGGTGAAATCATGTATATGGTTAAATTCCAAATAAATCACATGTATATTCGGTATTTTCTCTGGAATTTCTCTGGAAAGGCCTCCGATGAACAGGACGCAAACTGGGTGGCATTTGAAGGTAAAGATTATTACTCATCTCTGAACTATAAAACTGGAGTAGAATCAGAATATCCAATAAGATTCTTTATGCTCCCGCTTATTTTTGGACTTATTGGGTTTATAGCCCATGCAAGAGCAGATAAAAAAATGTTTTGGTCTTTCCTTGTGATGTTTTTACTACTTGGTGTTCTAGCTGCACTAGCCCAAGCCCAGCAGGATCCCCAACCAAGGGAACGAGACTACTTTTATATTGGTTCTTTCTTGATTTGGGCAATGTGGATTGGTATAGGTGTTTTTAAACTGATAACAGATATTAGTAAGAATCTTAATAAAGGATTAGTTACTGTTATTTTGATTGGATCTTTTATTGCTGTTCCATTTAATATGGCTTATAGCGGTTGGTTTACTCATGATAGAACTGGCAACTTCCTTCCTTTTGATTACTCATACAATTTATTACAATCAGCCGAAGAAAATGCGATTATCTTTACCAATGGCGATAATGACACTTTCCCAGTTTGGTATATCCAAGATGTAATGGGTGTCCGCCGAGATGTAAGAATAGTAAATTTATCACTTGGTAATACATTGTGGTATGTTCACCAACTCAAGAATAGAAAACCTTGGGGAGCAGAAAAATTACCTCTTAGCTTCGCTAATGATTCATTAGTTGTAGATGAGTTTAGTAGCCGAGCTTTAACATTCGATTTTGGACCCAAAAGAACATTAAGAATTCCTGTAAAAAAAGAAATACTTGCTAAATATACTGATGACCAAAATTATATAAATCGAGGTGTCTTTGAAGTTGAAGTCGAAGGTAGAGATATGGGTGAGCGTCAGGGTGTTCAGATGCAATTATACAGAGTGCAAGACAAATTAATCTTTGATATATTACAACAAACTAAGTTCGAAAGACCTGTCTATTTCTCTACAACTGTTGGTCCTGATGCCTATGGTGGATTACTCAGATATTTCAGATATGAAGGGTTACTAATGAAAGTTTGTCCTGCTCCAATTGATGGCGACCCAATAAAGTCAGTTAATACAGATGTTACATATAAATGCCTTATGGATATTGACAACACAGACGATTACCACAAAGAACCATATTATAGTTTCAAACTTAGAAATCTAACAAACAAAGATGTATATTATGACCCTGTTCATAGAAGGTTGATGCACTCATACAGAGAGCAATACACACAACTAGCTAAGAATTTGAATGCTAATGGTAGAAGAGAAGATGCTGTTGAAGTAATGAACAAAATGAACGAAATGATTTCTAGTGAATTGTTCCCTTTATTCTATCAAGATGAGTACGACTTTTCTAGGTTATACCGTGAGCTTGGTAATGATCAAAAAGCAGATGAATTTGCAGAGAAAGCACTTCAATCTTGTATGGATATTATAAATACAGATTATATAATGCCAGAAGTTAAGAGATATGAAGTTGAAAATGTAGGAATTGGTCCACACAGGCTTGCAATCAGAATTTATGAATCAAGAAAAGACTTCCAAGGTGCTTTAGATGTTGCTCAAAAGTTCTTAGAATTTATTAATAAAATAAGAGCTACTGCCGACCAAAACAACAGGCAGCTTATGCAAAGTATTTTTAATAATGAAATTTATACAAGAATTGATTTAATAAACTATAGAATAGATCTTGAAATAAACAACAATAATTATGAAGCCGCTAGAACAATCGCCGAAGAAGCTTTGAAGCAGTATGGCGAAATGGAAGATGATGCTAGTCGTTTTATTACAAATGAAGTTTATAAAAAATATCTAGAAATAGAAAGATCTGCTATGAAAGATACTGTGCTTAGCTCAGCACAATAACTGGTAACAAAAATAAATTATTTAATAAAGTAATTCGGTAAGTAAATCATCATTTACAAGCTGAATTACTTTTTTTCTGTCCAATTTAATACCTTCTTCAATCTCAGGATATTGGTAGTATCTTTTTGGTTTTTCATATTTAGACAATTTTTCTATTAACTTCAGGTGAAATTTTTTTATATCAAAGTGGCTGCTTGTTTTAATTACACAGCTTACTATATGTCCAAATTCTGAATTTGTTTTAGGAACAACTAGACATTTATCAATCTCTCTAGTCTTAGAAATTATTCTTTCAATATTTTCTGGATGTATATTTTCTCCACCAGAAATAAACATATTATCAATTCTACCAGTTATTTTTAAACCATTATCTTCAGAATATTCGCCAATATCCCCAGTAGCAAAAAAGCCATTAATTGTAAGTTCTTTCAGCAGCGTTCTATTGGTATAATAACCTTTAAAAAGCATTTCCCCTTTTACTAATATTTCTTTTTTGTCGCTAATAATAATTTCTACATTGGGCAAAGCAACTTGAGAACTTGATGAGTCAATATTTAATGGATATTTACTTGTAGCTATTTGTGAACTCATTTCGCTCATACCATAACTTGTTCTTATTGGTAAATCATTATCAATAGAAAATGTTATTAACGATTCAGGTATTGCACTACCACCAAGTAGTATAACTTTTGAGGTTTTAAGCTTATTAATTACATTTGGGTTTTTAATTAATCGTTGGTATTGAGTAAATACAAATGAAAAGCAGTTTGTGTTAGTATTAATAATTTCATCAGCCATATCATTTAATTTGACTGGGATATTTAAACTAGCATTTGCAAGCAAACATTTAAATAATATTGAAAATCCGCCAACATGAAATAATGGCAAACTCAATAACCATGAGTCTTTAGTAGAAAACTCGTAAAATGTATTAGAGCTTCCAGCATGAGAAAAATGATTATTATAATTATGCACTACTCCCTTTGGCTCACCAGTTGATCCAGAACTCAAAATCACATTTGTAATTTGCTCCTTTAAAACTGTAGATGGGTTTTGTAATATTTCAATATAATCTTGTTCTGGATCAAGACTGCTATCATATTTTGGGAAGTTAAAATACTCTTGTTCGTTATCTAATTCAATATTACTAATTATTAAATCAATACTAAATTTTGATATACTAGCTTTTATTTGTTGATTAGAATATCTCGTATTAATAGGAATTATAATAGCTCCTATTTCAATCAAAGCAAAAATAGAAAAAACATATTGGAGAGAATTTTCTGAATTAATGGCAATATGTTGGTCTTTTTTTATACCAATATTTTGAAAATAATTAATATGTGATTGAATATTACTATTAATATCATCTTTATTATAGACCCTTTTATTATGTAATATTCTAAATTTCATCACTAAATATTTCTGTTAGTTTACTGGAGTCAATATCTAATTTGAAGATACTTCCCTTGTCATAAATAAATTGATTATTTATTCTTGATTTTAAAAGGTCATCAGCTAACCATTTTAATGTATCAAATCCTTGTGCCTTGTTGTTATTTCTATAAATACCATAAAGATAAAAATAATACAGCATTGAATAACCAGATTCGAAGGCAGAGCTAAATATAAAGCTTTTACTAGATTTAAACTTATTATATATTAATTCTAATTGATTAACTGAAGTAAAAAGGGAAGGTTTTATAATAAAAGCTGACGCTGAGCTAAAGTAAGATAAATCATTTATAATATTTTCTGAATTATTTATTTCATATATAGTTTCATCAATTGCATAATTTAAATTAGTATCTTCGTAAAAATCAGGCAATCTATTAAAATCTATTAATGGTTCTTCTAAATATTCAATGCGGGTTTTATCAACACTACCAGCAAAGTGTATAGCATCTTCATATTTCCATTTTCTGTTTATGTCACATCTAATTTTCACATCCATCGGTAACTCATTCACCAAACTATTAAATAGGTCTATTTCGTAATTCAGCTCTTTTCTACCTAATTTCAACTTAACGCTTTCTATATTTGTGAGTCGTTTCGCTTCCTCAATAATATCGTCTTTATTGCCACTTAAAAGGGGGCATATTTTCAACTTATTATCAATTACCAAGCTACTTTTCCCTTTGAAGGCTTTTGCCATCTCGATTGAAATTGCTATACTAGAAGGCAATTGATAATTATTAATGGAATTAATATTATCTAATAAATACTTAAAATGGGTTGGAATATCTTCATATATTTCGTTATGCAGGCCAATAAATGGAGCAATTTCTCCCCAAGAATTTATACCATCTTCCCAATAAATATTAATTAAATAGCCTTGCCGAAAAAGACTTTTTTTATCTTTCATCAGCAAGGCTTTTTTAAATGGTAATTTATATGAATATATTATTATTTTTTTTGCTTTTATCAAGGTTGTCTTTGAAATTTAGAAAAATCAGGTTTACGTTTTTCATTAAAGGCATTTCTTCCCTCTTGCCCCTCTTCTGACATATAATAAAGCATTGTAGCATTTCCAGCTAGTTCTTGTAACCCAGCCTGCCCATCGCAATCAGCATTCATAGCAGATTTAATACACCTAATTGCCATTGGCGAATTTCTTAAAATTTCTCTGCACCATTGCACTGTTTCTTTCTCTAGTTCACTATATGGTACAACTGTATTTACAAGACCCATTTCTAATGCTTGCTTAGCATCGTATTGGCGACATAAGAACCATATCTCTCGGGCTTTCTTTTGCCCTACAATTCTTGCCATATAACTAGAACCATAACCACCATCAAAAGATCCCACTTTTGGGCCAGTTTGACCATAGATTGCATTATCTGCTGAGATAGTAAGATCACACATCATGTGTAGCACATGACCACCACCAACAGCATAGCCTGCAACCATAGCAATAACTGGTTTTGGGCAAGTACGTATTTGACGCTGAAAATCAAGAACATTTAAGTGCATCACTCCAGTACCAGTTTCTACATAGCCTTTGTCGCCACGGATTTTTTGATCTCCACCACTACAAAATGCTTTTTCGCCTTCTCCTGTCAGAATAATCACACCTATTTGTGAATCCATTCTTGCATCTGAGAGGGCCTCCATCATTTCTTTCACTGTAAGTGGTCTAAATGCATTTCTTAATTCGGGTCTATTAATTGTAATTTTTGCTATACCATCGTATTTTTCATACTTGATATCTTCAAATTCTATTGCGTTTTTCCAGTCAAAATTGCTCAATTCTAATCTCCAAAATGATTTTTAATAATTTCTAAGAATATTTCATTGTTTTCAAAATGAACATTGTGACCAACACCAGCCAAAGGTTCATGTTTGTAATAAGACAATTTATCTGAAAATTTATTTGCTAATGCAGTATATTTTTGGTCTAAATTGCCACTAACATATATAATACTATTTTTAATGGATTTTAATGAATCCCAGTATGATGGTTGAGAGCCAGTACCCATTTTTTCTAATGATTTTTGAAGCTCTTTTAAGTTATTATCTAATCTTGAATTTATCATACCGGAATAGTTCTTATGATTTCTAATATTGCCCCATAATTGTAACTGATACCAACTATCTAAAAATTCTTTGAAATCAGAATTTACTATTTTGCTCCCTAATATTTTATCATTTTGTTTTCTAGCTTCCCTTTCATGTTGGCTTTCAATCCCCGCTGTTGTTGATTCTAGAATTACTTTTTCAAAAATTTCAGGGAAGTTTATCAGGCATTTAATGGCTATTCGTCCACCCATAGAGTAACCAACCAAGTGGCTTGATTTAATTTTTTCAATCTCAAGAATATCAGATATTTGATTAGGAATATTAGCAAATAAGTAATCATTTTTATCTAGATTGACTGACTCGCCATGTGCTGGTAAATCAATTAATAATATATTATAATCTGTTTTTAGATTATCTGCAAAATAATTCCAATCACTGCTCGAACCCATAAATCCATGCAGAAAAGTTATCCATTTTTGGTTATTTAAATTTGAGAATGTTTTATAATTCAGCATTTAATTTATCTTTAATTGTTTTTTGGATATTATTATAATATTGATGATTTTTTTTATTATCGTACCTTATTTCAAATAATAATGGGCTGTCGCTATTAATCACATGGTTTAGTTGTTTATCAAAATCTACACTGTTATCTGCAAAACAATAAGGAATGTCAAAATTCTTGGCTATATTATCAAAAGAATAAGTGTGGGGTGTAATAAAGTTTTCTGTAAACACATCCTCATGTTTTGCTATTGGTAAAAAATTGAATATTCCACCTCCGTTATTATTGTATAGTATAATCTTAACTTTTGATTTCATTATGTTTGTTAATGAGTTTAAATCGTGTATGAATGCTAAATCTCCAATAACTAGATAAACAAAATCATTAGTGCCATCTGAAATACCAATTGTCGTAGAAATTATTCCATCAATTCCAGATGCACCTCTATTAGAATATATTACATTTGATTTATTTACTGCATACATATCAAAAGATCTTACAGGTGTACTATTCGATATAAATATAGTCGCATCTGATAACTTTTGTAATATCATTTTAGAAAAATATATTTCCGAAAATTCATTAAAATCATTTAAAACATCTTTTACTATTGAATTATTACTTATCCAATATTCAAGCCATTTAGTAGATTTTAAATTAATATCAATCATTAATTTTTCAAACTGATTATAGTTTGATAAATATGACTTAGAAATATTTGAATCCGGATCATAATTGGTAATTCTATCCATTACAGAAATAATATTAGTCTCTGCGCTATTTATATATTTCATTAATCTTTTTGAAATAACTGCATCACCAATTATAATAACCAAATCAGGTTTATTATCAGAAATAGATTTAGATAGCAATATATTATCATAGTAATTAATCACATTATCTGAGAATATTACATTTGATTGTACATCATTAAATACAGGAATATTTATTGGCAAATTAATTTCAACACCAACCCTACCTACAATTATTAAAGGCTTTTTAGCATTTAAAATATTATTCTTTAAATCATTCAGATGACTATTAAAAATAGGGTTATTATATTGTTTAAAAATAGTCTTACTATTTTCCCAATCTGCAATAGAATCAATATACGAATCTGACAAATAAGCTTTAGTTGGCTCTAAAGGTTCTCTAAACCTAAAATTTAAATGAACACCACCCTTTTTAGGAAACTGACTAACATTTATGCAATAATTTAATAATGATAATAAATATTCTATCTTAACTGATTCTGATGGAGTATCAATATTCTGAAAGTAATTTACATGATTATTAAATATATTTGTTTGATTTATTGTTTGGTTAGCTCCAGTATTTTGAAGCTCTATGGGCCTATCAGAAGAGAATATTAATAATGGTATTCCTGTGGCTTCTGCTTCAATAATAGCAGGATAATAATGTGTAACGGCACTTCCACTAGTACAAATTAATACAGCAGCTTTTCCACTCGATTTAGCATATCCAATTGCTTGAAATGCAGCAGATCTTTCATCATATACAATTTTACATTTTGTATTAATATTTCTGGTAATGGCTATAACAAAAGGTGTTGATCTAGAACCTGGAGACACATAGAACTGTGTTATATTATTTCTAATTAACTCTTCAACTATTACAGATGCCCAAAATAAATTTATATTATCTTTAATTATCATTTTTTAATTATTTTTATAAAATTCTGCATTTTATTATTGATCTCAGTCCATTCACTCTCGGCATCAGATTCTGACACAATTCCAGCTCCAGTAAATATAAATAATTTCTTATCAATTTTAAAGGCTGTTCTTATCCCAACTACTATTTCACTCTTATCTTTACTAATAAAACCGATTGGCGCCGCATACATACCCCGATCCCACTTTTCTAAATCAAATATAATATCAGTATTCAAATTTGGTAGAGTTCCAACGGCAGGCGTCGGGTGCAACAAATTTATTAATTCCAAATCTGAAACACTATCGTTTAAATCACCCTCTATTTCATTATGAATATGCAACAAATATTTTAATCTTTTTATTCTTGTTTTGCTAACTGATAGGTTATTACAAACTTTGTTGAGGCGCCTTTCAATTTCATCCCTTACAATTTTCTGTTCAAGTTTATCTTTCTGATTATTTAATAGCTCATCAGCAATGATATTATTCTCGTCTTCGTTGATAGATATTTTTCTTGTACCTGCTAATGCGTCAGACTTTACACTCCGACCATCTCTATTAAACAGTAACTCTGGGCTTGCTCCAAAAAAATCTTTATTTTCAATCCTATAAAAAAAGTTATATGCTTTCGGATTAGCTAAAGTTAACTTTTCAAAAATAATTTCACTATTAATCTCATCGGAATAGCTTATTTCTAATTTTCTTGCTAAAACAATTTTATCATAACTACCTTGGTTTATCAAATTCTTAACACTGGTAACCATTTGTTTCCAATTAATTTTATCAGGAAAATATTTCTGACTTAAAATTATAGGATTAGAATTATTTGTATTTTGTTTATCGAACTGAAATATTATCGAATCAATTATTTCACCTAATTTTGCTACTTCACTTCCTTTAAAAGTAAACCTAAGCACCTTATCCATCTTAGTTTCTAGAAATTCTAGCCTTGGTATAACAAACTGATTCTCAGGTATATTTTTCCAATCAGAATCAATTGTTTGTTCTTTGTAATAACGTGAGCAATAATATAAATTTAATTTACTTTCTAAAAGTTCATTTACAAGTTGATGCACTTTTAAATTTTCCAATTCGTTTTTAGTAAAAGAAACGATTGCATGGAAGTGAGAAACAAATTTCTTGGTTTCATTATTTTGAAAATATATTTTAAATGAGCTTTTATAGCTCAAAAATATTTCTTTGATATCCATAGACTTATCTTGAATATCAATTGAGTAATATCTTTTAGAATCATACTCTTTTTCTTGTTTTAAGCAACTGAGTACTTCTTGTTTAAATTTGTTTTTCCAGCTCATCTCTATAATTTTTTTAAATTAAATTATTGTAGGATACGTAAGAACAAACATAATAATTTCATAACTAATGCAAATAACTTAAATTGCGTAAATTTATTAACGATAATAAACAAAACTGTGAACTCTACTAGAACAAAAGAAATTCTTAAAGTAATAGATTCGGGCCCATTTATAATTGCTGGTCCATGCTCTATTGAGAGTGAAGAGCAAATTCATCGAACAGCCCAAGATTTATCTTCAAAATCTGTGAGGCTACTCCGTGGTGGGGCATTCAAACCAAGAACTTCACCCTATTCATTTCAAGGTTTGGGATACGAAGGCCTTAAATTCATGAGAGAAGCAGCCGATCTTAACGATATGTTTGTTGTATCGGAAGTTTTAGAATCGGATCAGTTAACCAACCACCATGAGCTTATCGATATTATTCAAATTGGTAGCAGAAATATGTCATCATTTGGGTTGCTTAAGCAAGTTGGAAGAATAACTGCACCCACTGGAAAACCAGTATTGCTTAAAAGAGGCTTTAGTGCTACAATTTCAGAACTATTAAATGCAGCTGAGTATATAATCAACGAAGGCAATCCTAATGTGATTCTTTGCTTAAGAGGAATTCGTACCTTTGAACAAATTGATTCATATTTTAGATTCACTCCAGATTTAGGTAGTATTGTTGAGCTAAAAGAAAAAACTAATTTAAAAGTAATATATGATCCATCTCATGCAACAGGCAATGCTAAATATGTAACCCAATTTTCCAAAGCTGCTATTCAGCTAGGTGCTGATGGTCTGATTATTGAATCTCATTATAAACCTGAAGAAGCAAAAAGTGATAAACTACAATGTGTTCATCCAAGCGAAGTAGGAAACATAATTAGTTCAATTTCACAATTGGAATATGAAATCCACTAATACAAATTCTTTATCTAATAATATTATTATCGAAACTATTGATACTAGCACTGACTATAATTTTGATAATTCAGTAATCATTACAGATTCAAATCTCGCAAAAATATATCCTGATTTTATTAAAAAGCAAGCATCTATTGTTATACCATTTGGGGAAAAATCAAAATCACTAGAATCTAGTAAGTATATTATTGATGAATTAATTGAATTAGGTGCAGATAGGCACACTAAAATTGTTGCTTTTGGCGGCGGTATGATTCTCGATCTAGCTGCTTTTGCAGCAAGTGTTTACATGCGAGGTATTGAATACACTTTAATTCCAACTAGTCTGCTAGCTATGGTAGATGCATCTATCGGCGGTAAAAATGGGATAAATTATTCTAATCATAAAAATATAATTGGCACATTTAACCAAGCCGAGAAAATTATTATTAATCAGAAATTTTTGGAAACACTACCAGATAAAGAATGGAAAAACGGATTTGCCGAAATTATAAAAATTGCACTTGTATCAGACTATCCATTCTTTGAATATTTGGAAAAAAACATAATCAATTCAAATCTAAAAAATTTAGATCCCAAAATATTGCATTATATACTCACAAAGTCAGTTTATAATAAATGTTCTGTGGTTAATAAAGACGAAAAAGAAAAAAACCTAAGAAAAATACTAAATTTTGGTCATACTTTTGGTCATGCTATAGAACTGTATTTCAATTTGGATCATGGTATGTCAGTAGCATTAGGAATTATTATCGCATCAAAAGTATCTGTTAAAATGGGGCTTATAAAAAAAGATGATTCCATAAGAATCCACAACTTAATTAAAAGATCGGGCTTGCCAACCGATATACAAATGAATGAAAATATAATTGAATCAATAAATCTTGATAAAAAGAAAAATTTAAATGAAATTGATTTTATTTTATTAAATGAAATTGGTGAAGCAATTATTCATAGATTGGAGATAGACAAATTAAAATCACATGTTCTGCAAGGATTGTAAATTTTTTCTGAAAAATTCTGGTATCCCAACCTTTTCCCAACTTTTTTTACTAATTGATACATGAGTTGTACTAACAGATGTACAAGACTCCCCATTTTTTATAAAAATATATTCTATTGTAAATGAACTATTTGTTATGGAATCAAGCTGCAACTTAACATCAATTTTATCTCCAAGTCTCAATGGAGCCTTGTATTTAGCACTGCTTGAAACCAAAGGATATATAATTTCCGATTTATTAATAATTTCTGCAATTGGATATTCAAAACTTTCTAGCAATGATTCAAAAGCTTCGTGTGCAATATCGTAAACCCTCGCAAAGAAAATCACTCCTGCTGGGTCGGTATCATTTAATCTAATTGGTCTTTTGTAACTAAACATAATTCGTTTTTCGGATTAATTTAAAATCTGCAAGAACAATAGCTGCTACGGATTCTAAGATTACTGGAAACCTAAGAGCTATACATGCATCATGCCTACCCTTAATATTAAATTCTTCTACTTTGCCTGTTTCAATATTCACACTATTCTGGGCTTTGGATATGCTTGCTGGGGGTTTTATCGCAACTTTAAATGACAATTCATTTCCATTTGTAATCCCACCATTTATTCCACCAGAATTGTTAGACTTCGTTTTGCCAGATTGATTAATTATCGAATCATTAATATCACTTGCTCTTGAACTTGCTGCTTTAAAACCAATCCCAAATTCAATACCCTTTACCGCAGGTATCGCAAAGGCTAAATGAGATATATTTGATTCAACAGAGTCAAAAAATGGTTCGCCTAAACCAACAGGCAAGCCATTAATATTACATTGCAGGAGACCCCCAACAGAATCACCATCCTTTAATGCTTTGTCAACAGCGTTTTCAATATCTGTTTCACCACCAACTTCAGTAATTTTTGCATTAATTTCTATTCCATCTAATAACTTTTTAGCAACTACACCAGCAGCTACAATTGCTAAAGTTAATCGACCTGAAAATTGCCCTCCTCCTCTATAATCATTAAATCCATTATATTTTTGAGAGGCAGTTAAATCGGCATGTCCAGGTCTTGGAATTTTTTTTATTTCATTATAATCTTTTGATTTTATATTCTCGTTAGAAAAGTTTAAAATAATAGGTGAGCCAGTTGTAAAACCATTAAACAGTCCACTATCTATTGATACTTCATCTGATTCTATTCTAGGAGTAGTTCCTTTTTTCCCACTTTTACGCCTTAATAATGAGCTTCTGAAATCCTCTTCTTTCAAAGAAATCCCAGCGGGACAACCATCAATAAGAACCCCTAATCCTTTACCGTGAGATTCACCGAAAATACTAATTTTAAATATTCTGCCAAAACTGTTCATTACTAATTAATTTCTCCACCAGATTCTATATAATGATTTAGAAAGTCTGGATATGATTTTGAAATACATTTTAAATCATCAATCTCTATTTCTACTCGATTTGTTATAGTTGCAATTGTAAATGTCATTGCAATTCTATGATCATTATAAGAGCTTACTTTCCCAGAATTTAATTTTTGATTAGCAATTATAAATGTGTTGTCTTTTTCTGTGATTAAGACACCTAAGTTTTGAAATTCTTTTATCAGGACACTTTTTCTATTGCTTTCTTTATTTATTAATCTACTTATGCCTGATATCCTTGTTTCTCCCTCGCAGTTAACTGCAAGTAAACATAAAATGGGAATAAGATCTGGACAATCAGTCGCATCAAATTGAAAGCCAATTAATTTCTGCTTTTTAATTATTAGACTTTCAGCATCCAAATTATAACTTATATTTATTGTATCAAGTACGTCTAATATTTTTTTGTCCGCTTGAGATGAATTAGGGTTTAATCCTTTTAGGATAAGCTCTTCTGCAGAAATCACCCCTGCTACGATCCAAAATGCAGCACTACTCCAATCTGATTCAATAAATAATTGTTGAGGTGTTTTTATATTGCTAGTCGAAAAAGAAAATTCTGTGTAATTGGAATGAGAAATTATATAACCAAATTTTTTTGCGACTTCAATAGTTAAATCAATATATTTTTTACTACTCAAGTTTGAAACTGCAATAGTATCTTTATATAATTGGATAGATAATCCTAATAGTAATCCAGATAAAAATTGAGAACTATTACTTGAATCATAGTTTATATTTTTCTTTTTTAGAGGACCTTTAATTGAAATTGGCAAATAGCTATCTTCTGAAACCTCAACACCATTTTTCCTTAGAAAGCTTAATTCATGGTTAAAGCTTCTTTTTAATAACGATCCTTTTCCCACAATCTGATATTTATTATTTTCTAAAGACAAAATACCAAGTAAGGATCTAGTTAAAAATCCACTTTCACCAACATCATTTTTAAAAGATTGAGCCTCTCCAACTCTGTTCATAATTAGGGTATTACTCTCATAATCAACGTTAAAGGAATTGTTTATTAAAAATTTGATTACTGTTTTATCATCATTTGAAAGACCAACATTTTGTAGTACTATTTTATTTTGCTTTAATAAATAAATCAAAAGTACTACCCTTTGGAAATAACTTTTAGATCCAGGTATTTTTAATTTAATGTTTAAGGATTTCTGATGTTTTAATTTCATTAGCTAATATATTTATAGTCTTATCAAAGCTTTTATTTTCAATTATTAAGTCCGAATAATAAAAATATTTATTTATTCTTTCTTCGTAAATTTTAATTAATTCCTTTTTAGATTTATTTAACTGAGGTCTAGTTCCAGAAGAAGCAATTCTATGTATCGAAGTTTCAAAATCAGTATACAGATAAATCACATACGAATTTGTCAAAAGCAGTTTGTTTAATATATTATCACAAGTGCCGCCACCTAATGATATTATAGAATATTTTTTGAAAATTAGTTCTTGTAAATTTTCTTGTTCTTGCTCTCTAAAGTATTCTTCTCCATATTCTTCAAATATTTGATTAATTGTTAGCTTATTATTTTGCTCAATAACTTGATCTAGATCATAATGTTTTATATCAAGCATTTCCCCTAAAGACCTACCAAATTTAGATTTACCAGCACCCATAAAGCCAATCAATACTATATTAGTATATTTCTTATTTTTTGGAATATCAAGAATTATTTTTTTATTTAAAAGATATTCAAATGCATATTCGGCTTGATATTTTAACCACAATAAACCAGATATATACTTGCATTTAAATTTTATTGCTAGTTCCTTCCAATATGAACCTCTATATACTGCATCGATAATTATTTGATTATCTAATTTTATATCACCAATTATTACTTTTGAAGCTGGAATAGTTGATAAAATAACGTCACAATTATTTATAGAATCTTGAATATTCTTAAATGAATTATATTTTATATTATTTTTTTCAGCTACGGACTTGCCACTATTTAAAGTTCTATTAATCACAGTAATATCGGCATTAAAGTATCTAGAAGCTAAAATTGCTGACTCTGCAGATGCCCCAGCTCCCAATATTAATATATTTTGCTTTTTATCAATACTATTTAAAATATCTATTATTGCTAAATAATCAGTATTAGTACTATTTCCAATAGTATTTTCTATTTTGACTGTGTTGCAATTCTGCAATTGATTAGTTGTAGAATTTGTTGATATATATTCATCAAAAGTTTTCTTTTTTAAAGGAGATGTAATATTGAAACCAGAAAGATCAAAGGTATTCTGAAAATTCAATAAGTCACTAATATTATCTGAATAAATTCTTGTGTAATGATAATTTAAAAGGTTTAATTGCGAAAATAATTGTGGGCTTAAACTATGAATAATTGGACTACCAAAAACAGCATATTTTTGTAATAAAGTGGAATTAAAATTAAGTATTGTTTCAGCAACTTCCAAATTAACCTGACCATTAGCAGTAGTGTCACTACCAAATGAAACATAAGAAAATGGTGCATTATGCTCTAAAATTTTCAGTCTTTGAAACTCAGAATTTTGCCCCATTGCTAAAGCAATAATTCCCTTATTATTTTGTAAGTTATTTAGATTATTTATATCATCTATATTACTAATTAAACAAGCAATTTTTATATATTTTGATTTAAATTTAGAAATATTGTCAACTTTATCTTTCAGGTATTTATATGAGGGAGTACTATCATAATTATGATAAGAAATTATGTAGCTTTTATTTAATACAGGCTTAAAATTATCTATTAATTCTAAATCAGTATCAATATCAAAATCGAACAACACCTTCTGGCTCAATTTAATAGATTTAAAGAAGTTAAGCCTTTCATCTTGCTGATTATTTGTGTTTTTGCGATTTGTTATTATAAAGGTATGCTTATTTTGTTCAATTATAGAGTTTACTTTTTTAGCACTTAAATTTAAGAGATCTACTCTTAACTCTATAATATGATTTATACTTATTTTGTTCAATGAACTTAAGTTGTCAATGTTACCTATACTTACAACAAAGGTTTTAGACATATATTAGTTATGATATTAATCAAAAATTTTATTGATAAAAGGAGCAATTTTATCAAGGGGGAGCATTTCATTAATAATACCTGCATTCAAAGCAGAGCTAGGCATACCAGCAACTACACATGTATCCGGATCTTGTGATATATTATACCCACCAATTTCTTGTAATTTTTTCATTGCTATTGTACCATCACTACCCATACCAGTCATAACAACAGCAAGTATTTTTTTGTTATAACAATGTACCTGTGACCCTAATGCAATGTTAAATGACGGCGAATATAACTCCTTTTCAGGTTTTTTATCTGTAATAACAATTTTAGAATTGCCTATTAACATCTGTTTTCCACCAGGTGCTATATAAACAGTTCCTCCTTCAATAATTTCACCACTTTCGGCTTCTTTAACCTTAAGTTTTGAAGTACCATCAAGCCTTTCAGCTAATGATTTTGTAAAGTTAGGTGGCATGTGCTGAACTATAAATACTGGCACTTTAATATTTTCAGATAGGAAAGGTATTACTTGTTGAAGAGATAGAGGGCCACCAGTTGAAATACCAATCGAAATTGCATTTATTTTTGATTTAGTCGGAATCTCTCTTTCTGCTAAATTATAATTGCTAGATTTTCCTTTTTTAACTGAGTTACTCTCAGAGGCTACCGTTTTTTTTACATTATTATCAATGGAATCATGATTCCTATTTTCTTTAGTAATATTGGTAGTTCTTAAAATTCTATTTTTTAGACCTGTATTGCCCGCAATTTTAACAATTTTTTCTATGAGATTATCTTTCATAGTAGAAACTTTTGAAAAAGCAGTTTCCTTAGGTATAAAATCGATTGCACCACGGCTTAAAGCTTCCATAGTAGCATCAGCCCCTTCTTTGGTTAAAGAACTAACCATTAAAATAGGAGTAGGCTGTACTTTCATTATCTCTTTAACAGCATCAAGCCCGTTCATAACAGGCATTTCAATATCCATTGTTATAACATCAGGTTTATGCAAAATGGTTTTTTCAACACCATCTTTTCCATTTTTTGCTGTGTCAACAATTTCTATTTCTTTCGAATCACTTAACAGTTTTTGATAAGTGCTTCTAAGAAATGCAGAATCTTCTACAATTAATAATTTAATTTTTTCCATTATTTATTATAAATTTGATTAATCAATTCATTTATATCTATTATCATAATCACTCTACCATCACCTAATATAGTGGAACCTGCTATCCCTTGTATATCTCCAAGGTAATCTCCCAGTGATTTAATTACAATTTCTTGCTGACCTAGTAATTCATCAACTACTAAACCAACTCTATTTATTCCAAGACCAACTACAACAACATTTTTATTTACGAGTGAGCTCGATTCTGTATCTAATCCTAAAGTCTTGCCTAACCGTGTAATTGGGTAAACGTCTTCTCGTATCCGAATCACTTCTTGGCGATTCACTGAGTCAATAATATTTTCTTCTACAGAAACAACTTCCTCAACAGAACTCAATGGAATAGCGTATGTTTCATTTTTTACTTTAACAAGTAAGCCTTGGATAATAGCAAGAGTTAAAGGTAGCTTTACTGTAAAGCTAGTTCCCTTTCCAAGCTTAGAATCAATATCAATTATTCCCTTTAGCTTCTGAATATTTGTTTTCACAACATCCATTCCAACGCCTCTACCAGAAACATCTGTTAATTTTTTTGCTGTAGAGAATCCAGGAGCAAATATCAGCTGAAAAATTTCCCTATCGGTCATTTGGTCTGCTTGATCAGTAGTAATAATTCCCTTTTCAATAGCCTTATCGACTAAAGCATTAGGGTCCATTCCTTTTCCATCATCAGATATTCTAAGAACAATATGATTACCCTCTTGATCAGCATCTAAGATTACTGTTCCAATTTCCGGTTTTTCAGCTTTCAACCTTTCGGCAGGCGATTCAATACCGTGATCACAAGAGTTTCTTATCATGTGTACTAATGGGTCGTTCAACTCCTCAATAATACCTCTATCTATTTCAGTTTCTTCGCCTTTAACAACAAGCTTTATTTTTTTGCTAAATTCTTTTGACAAGTCTCTAACAATTCTTGGAGCTTTTTGATATAACTTGGCAACTGGAACCATTCTCATTTTCATTACAGCCGATTGAATTTCAGATGTAACAAAATCAATTTGTGCAGCTGTTTCGATTAAATCTCTAGTGTTTTCCTTAGCGTCGCTTTGAGCATCAAAAAATTCGGAAATTTGAGATAGTCTATTTCTACCAAGTACCAATTCCCCTGATAAATCCATTAATGTTTCAATTCTGTCAACATCTATTCTTATGGATTCTTGAGGTGGCTTAGCAGGTTTATTATCTTTTTTGGGAGCTTCTTTTTTTATTGGCTCAGGTTTATTTTCTTTTATTTCTGGTTTGGGTTCTTCTTTCACTTCCATTTGAGAATCAGTACTTTCTTCTGTGGCAACATCCTCACTATCGAAATTAGAATTTATTTCGGCAAAGGCTTGCTGAAGTAAAGCTTCCTCGTCTTCTGTAAAATCTCCATCACCAGAACCAATTTCTTTTGATTGGTCTAATACAGCATCAAATGAAGACCCACTACCTGAACTTTCTTCACTTGTACTAGTTTCACTATTTACAGATGATTCGGCACCACTCCCTTTCAGAGCTTTAATTTTTGTAATTGTTGCTGAATAATTTGGATTGGACTCATCACCATCTTTTCGCTTATCTACAAGCTCTCTTATCCAGTCATGAACTTCAAGAAGTATATCAGTAAGCTCCTCTGATATTGTAAGCTCATCCTTACGGAGTTTATTTAATAAATCTTCTGCTTCATGAGTAATGATTGTTATTTCATCAAAACCCATAAAAGAGGAAGTACCTTTTATGGTGTGAAAACTCCTAAAAAGTTGATTTATCATTTCAGGATCATCGTTACCATTTTCAAGTTCGATTAAATCACTAGAAATTGATTCTAAAAGTTCATTAGTTTCAACTAAATAACCTTCAAATATTTCTCTCATATCATCATTTATAGCAGACATCTATTTAGCTCCCATTAAATAAAGCATCAATATCACTTGGATCTGGGTTGTCACCCAAATCATCAAATTTTGATAAATCAAAATCATCATTATTAGCATTCTCAGTTTCAACTTCATCCTCAACTTCTTGAGGCGAATCAAACATTTTATCTATATCATCTTGTGCTTGAGTTTCTGACATCTCTTCGTCACTTGAAACATCAGCAACTTGATCGGTTTCTTCATTATTATCTTCATCGTCATCCAATGATACGCCACCAAATAAAGCATCAATATCACTTGGATCTGGATTATCATCTAAATCGCTGAAACTTGAATCATCAATTTCAGATTCAGTTTCAACTTCTAATTCATCTGACGACTCATCAAATATTTTATCTATATCATCTTGTGCTTGAGAAATTGATAATTCTTCTTCATTTTGTGTTTCTATAACAGAATCCTCAGAAGAAATATTTTCATAATCTACATCACCCAGACTTTCATTGTTGCCGGTCTCGGCTTGTTCATTTTTATCTTGAACATCGTTTGTTTCCTCAGTATCTTGAAAATCATCAACACCTTCGGCAATAAGAGAATCAACCATATCCTGTCTTTTCTCGTTATCTTCATAAGAACCAATTGCATTGGGATCAAATGCGATTTCTCGATGAAACTTGGTAGTATTAGTTTCAAGGGAATCATCGCTAAATGTAGTTTTGGTAGTATCTAAATCAACCAAGGAAGAAACATCAGTATTTTTAAAATGTTTTAATATTTCTGCAAGCTTACCCTGCACGGCACTTAACATGTGATCTACTGCAGCAATTTGCTGAGAGGTAATGTCCTGAACTTGCAAGGACATCATTATGCCACTAGAATCATTATTAATCTCATTAATAATATCGTTATTATCATTTTCAAGTGGTTTTATGTTACTACTATCGAATGCTTTAATTTTGGCAATAGCAGAATCAATTTGTGGAACTGCCTTTGTTAGATCTCCGCCAGAAACAATACCTCGTCGTATTATTTCTAAAAGCCTAACAGGTTTATCAATAATTTTGTTGTAATGATCTGAAATCTGTTTGTTGTTTTGAGTAAGTTTATCTGTATTAACAAATATTTTATCTAAAATATCCATTATTTCGTTGGTAGCCATTTCATTGGCTTCTGTAACCTTAGATAATTTTTCTGATGCACCCGGCATCTTTTTAATATTGTCATTAATTGAATGGTTGATTTCTTCAAGCATTGGCTGAATGTCTTGAACAAACACAAAAATTTCTTCAAGAAAAGGTATTACTCTTTGTCCAAGCACAAACAATGATCTAAGTTCATCTGCTTTTTTAAGTAAAATTGAAATATCATTTGTATTCATAAGATCTTCTATTTTTTCAATGCTGTTAATATCATTTCAATCTTCTCTTTTAAGACAGGCGGTGTAAATGGCTTCACAACATAGTTGTTTACTCTTGCTTTTAAAGCCTCAATTATATCAGATTTTAACCCACGAGTTGTAACCATCAGAATTGGTAAATGCTTTAAATTAGCATCAGAACGAATTGCACGAGTAAGCTCTAACCCAGTCATTACTGGCATATTCCAGTCTGTTATTACAAAATCGACTTTGTTTTCTGATAATACTGTTAGCCCTTCTTGGCCATCAGCAGCTTCTAAGTTTTCTGTCCATCCGAATGATTTAAGGGCATTCAACACAATTCTACGCATTGTTGGTGAATCGTCAACTACTAAAAATTTCATTTAGGAACCTTTGATGTATTTTTTCCAATCTAATAAATATTCTCGTTAACTTAAAATATTTCTATCTTAATCATCTTTTTTCTATTTTTTGATAAGCCATCGCTTTAGGTAGATGCACTAACTTGAAATCGTTTGTAATGCCATGAAGCGATTCCGAGTACCCAATAAATAAATAGCCATTACTATTTATTGCTTCATAAAGGGATTTAACCACCTTTTGTTTCGATGGAATATCAAAATAGATAAGCACATTGCAACACCAAGCAATATCTATTCTACCAGCTTTTCTTACAGATATTGGGTCATACAAATTAATTTTTTTGAATTCAACCATTTTTTTGATCTTATCAGAAATAGTGTAAAGCGAGCCTTTTTTAGTAAAATATTTCCTCATATAATCAGGCGGTATATTTCTTATGGCATAATCTTTATACTCACCTTTTTTAGCAGATTCAATAACAGTTTCGTTAATGTCACTTGCAATAATTTCAAAATTGACATCAGGAAACCTAGATTTCAACTTGTAATCTATTATCATTGCTATCGTATAAGCTTCTTCTCCGCTGGAGCTTGCTGCACTCCAAATTCTCATAGTCTTTTTGTAAGAAGCTGTCTTTTTAATTATTTCTGGTGCTAAAACATTTTCAAAAGCTTCAAATTGAAATTCGGCTCTAAAGAAATAAGTTTCATTAATTGTGATTGCATCAAAAAGCTTATTTAATTCATCTCTTCCATTAAATGAATTAATTAATTTGTGATAATCTTCAAACGAACTCAACTTCAACTCATCTATTCTTCTTTGTATTCTACTTTCTAATAAATATTTTTTATTGTCTGTGTAATAGATACCAGTTAGTTTATAGAGGTCTCCCCTTATAGCTTCGAAGGTTGTAGAACTCATTTGGAAGGAAGACCTTCTATTTTGATTTCCACTATTGGTTGTTTTTGATGAATATCTATCTGACATGTAGCCTATGAAATATTTAAATATAAGTTGAAATAAAGTAACAAGATAGAAAAAATATTTTAAAAATAAGTAATATTAATTCGTTATAGTTTTGTTATTTATATTAATTCCCTGCTGTTCTATTCTATATCTTAATTTAGCTCTTGAAATACCAAGTAGTTTTGCAGCTTGAATTTGATTACCATTTGTAATTTTTAAAGTTTGCACTATTAAGTCCTTGATAATATTTCCTAATGAAACACCCGAACTTGATATTTTAAGCAAATGTTGACCTTCTGCAAGTTCTACTTCTTCACTTGTTGCCTGTTTTACTAAATTACTTTCTGGAGCTTTTTTATCCATCTTCAAAAAAGATAAAGAACTTTTTGTTATAATGTTATCATTTTCAAGTAGTACTACTCTTTCAATTACATTCTGTAATTCTCTAATATTTCCACGCCACGAATACCTTTTCATTATATCGGCAGCTTCTGGAGTAAATCCAGTAATTTTTTTCCTAAAAGTTTTATTGTACTTATCTACGAAAGAAGTTGCTATTATCATTATGTCATCGCCTCTATCTCTTAAGGCTGGCAAGTGAACTTGTGCAACATTTAACCTATAGAACAAATCTTCACGGAACTCGCCTGTTTCTACTAGCTCTTCAAGGTTCTTGTTTGTAGCAGCAACTACTCTAACATCAACTGATATTTCTTTCTGCCCACCTAATCTATAAAACTTTCTTTCCTGCAATACTCTCAAAAGCCTAACTTGAATATCCAAACTTAGCTCACCAATTTCATCTAATAAAATTGTTCCATGGTTAGCTTGTTCAAATTTCCCAGGTCTAAATTTTTCGGTAGCCCCAGTAAAAGCTCCTCTTTCATAACCAAACAATTCATTTTCGGCTAAATCCTTAGGAATTGCACCACAATTAATTGCAATGAATGGACCTTTGGCTCTTGGAGAATTATCATGAACATACCTAGCTAGAAGCTCTTTACCTGTACCTGACTCACCATATACTAAAATTGTAGTATCGGCTTTAGATACGATCTGTGCCATTTCTAAGGCTTTTCTTACACCTTCTGAATTACCAATTATTTCACTTGATTTTTCTTCTTTTAATTGTTCAGATAAAATATCAACTTGCCTTCTAAGGTCATAATTTTCTAAAGCTTTTTCTGTTGATATTTCTAATTGCTCCAGATCAAGTGGTTTAACAATAAAATCTTCAGCTCCTAGTTTCATGGCTCTAACAGCCATTTTTATATCAGAAAATGCAGTCATCATTATAACTGGCATATTATAGCCCTGTTTTCTCAAATTTTCGAGAATATCCAAACCATTATGATGTCCTAAGAAAATGTCCAAAAGTACTAAATCTGGTGAGATAAGGTGCATTTCGTCCAATGCCTTCTGAGCATCTTCGTATTTATATACCCTAGAATATTTAGTTGACATTATCTCATTAACTGTCTCATTTACGAGTGGATCATCTTCAATGACAACAATTGTGTAATTCTTTTTCGCCATAAATTCCTCTTTAATTTACCGGTATTGGTAATTTTACATAAAAAATAGTACCGTTCCCAACTTTTGACTCAACATCTATTACACCATTATGGTTATGCAAAATCCTTTGAGTGATGGGAAGTCCAAGACCAGTTCCTTCTGGCTTTCTAGTAAAAAATGGATTGAATATTTTTTTCATATCCTCGGGGCTCATACCAATACCATCGTCACTAACTTCAGCAACGACATATTCGCCTTCGTTTATTTTAGTTGATTTTTCTATGTAAGTTTTAAGCCTAATAATACCTTTTGTTTCAATTGCATCAGCAGCATTTGTTATTAAATTAATAAACACTTGTTGCATTTGCTTAAAGTCTGCTGGCACAACAGTTAGGTTTTCATCAAATTCAATTTCAAGTTTAATATCTTTTCTTTTAAGAGAAGATCTAGTTAGTTCCAAAGAAGATTGTATTGTACTATTTAGGCTAAGAGGTTTAACTTCAGGAACATTTGGTCTAGAAAAGTTCAAAGTTACTTCTACAATTCGAGTAATTCTTTCGACACCTTGCATTGCCGTTCTTACATAATTATAAAGAGGATTTGTATCCTCAAATTTTCTTTGAAGCATTTGCAGGTTAAGATTTACAGCAGCTAAGGGATTTCTTATCTCGTGAGCAACTCCTGCACTTAACTGTCCGAGTAATACAAGTTTATCTGCTTGAACCATTTTGTCGGTCAAAGCATGTTGTTCACTTACATCTCTTGCAATTGCATGTATTAACTTTTGCCCATCATAATCTACAAATCTTGCACTTACCTCAACCATCAACGATTTATTATCTGGAGTATCAAGCGATATTTCAGATAATACAATTGGTGAATTTGATTTTTTTAAAAGCTTAAAAATTCGCCTAAACTGAGGAAGCACAGAGCCCATTAGTTTAACTTTTGGAGTTCCCAACATAGTGGAGGCAAAATCATTTACTTCTAAGACTGACCATGAATCTGGTTGTACAATGAAAACTGCATCTGTAGCATTATCAAAAAATGATTTATACCAGTTTAATTGCTTTTGAAGTAGTTCTTTTTCTCTTTTTAATAATTCAAGTTCAGAAAGATCTATTTGTTTTGTGGATTCAGTCAATACATTCTCTTGGTTAATAATAACCAAATTACGTAAAAAGATTTACAAAAAGAAATTTTAACTAAAAGGTATTTAAAAAACTTGAAGAATAGCTATTTATATATTAAATCAGACAGGACTTTTCTTTAAGAAGAACGTTTAATATTTTGTGATTTAATGAATAATCTATGTTTAAATCAATTAACTTGACCCCTTTTTCTGATAATGATTTTTTAAATACTTCAATAAATTCCTCATCAGAGTTTGGTCTGTAAGCTGTTGCTCCATAGCTCTCAGCATATTTTACAAAGTCAGGATTATTATAATCTAATCCCCAATTTTCAAATCCCATTGCTGACTGTTTCCATTTTATCATACCATAGGAGTTATCATTAAGCACAATCACAGTAATATCTAATTTTTCTCTAATGGCGGTCTCAAGTTCTTGAGAGTTCATCATAAAACCACCATCTCCGCAAATCGCTACAACGTTTCTTTCGGGTTTAACAAGTTTTGCGGCCATAGCAGAGGGAAGACCTGCACCCATTGTAGCAAGAGCGTTATCAAGTAATAATCTATTAGAACCATAGGCTTTGTAATTTCTTGCAAACCATATCTTATAAACTCCATTATCAAGAGTCACAATATCCTTATCACTTAAGTTATTACGAACAATATTTACTAATCTTTGGGGAAGCATAGGAAATCTAGTATCATCAAAATATTTTGATAAATGACTTTCTATCTCTTCTTTTACTCTTTCGTAATAGCTACACTCCCAATTATTATTTTCGCATGCATTACCAAGCGATTCAATAGAACTTGCAATATCGCCTACTATTTCTAATTGTGGAAAATAGACTTCATCTACTTCTGCAGCAAAATTATTGATATGTATTACCTGCTTGCCACCTTCTTCTTTCTCCATAAAAAAAGGAGGTTTTTCAATAACATCATGACCAACATTTAAAATTAAATCCGCTCTTTCGATAGCACAATGAAGAAAGTCGTCTTTGCTAAGTGCAGCCGTTCCTAAAAATCGTGAATGCCTTTCGTCAATTACTCCTTTGCCCATTTGAGTATTGAAAAACCAAATCCCAGTTTTGTCAACAAAATCAGTTAAAGCTTTGGATATTCTATTTCGATTAGCACCTGCACCTATTAACAGGAGTGGCATTTTCGCCTTAGATAACATTTTTGCCGCCGAAGCTATTACACTTTTATTTGCCTCAGGTCTCTCTGGGTAATTTGGTATATAAACCTGCTCTCCAGTCATTTCTGCGGCAATATCTTCTGGAAGTTCAAGATGAACTGCCCCAGGACGCTCCTCTCTTGCAACTCTAAAAGCTTCTCTAATACTTGAAGAAATTCTAGCACCATCAACAATTTGTTTTGTGTATTTAGTAACAGGTTTCATCATATCAACTACATCAAGAATCTGAAAACGTCCCTGTTTAGATGATTTTATTGGTTTTTGCCCCGTTATCATTAACATTGGCATCCCGCCAAGGTTAGCATAAGCTGCAGCTGTTACTAAATTTGTAGCTCCAGGCCCAAGAGTTGCCATGCAAACACCCGGCTTGCCAGTTAACCTACCATATGTGGCAGCCATAAACCCAGCACCTTGTTCATGCCTATTGAGAATCAATTGGATATTGGATTTTTTTAATGATTCTAATAAATCCAAGTTTTCTTCACCTGGAACAGCGAATATATATTCAACACCCTCATTTTCAAGTGCTTTCACAAATAGGTCAGAAGCTTTCATATAGTTCCAATTAAAAATTTTTTATAGTTTAATAAATTTTTTGATATTATCATTTGCTATGATAAAGTAAGCACCTGGCCTAATATTTTGAATGTCTATAAATGTCGATTTACTTGTTCTTCTACCCTTTAATATTAAGTTTCCATAAATATCAAATATTTGGTAATCAGAGCCTTCGCTCATGTAAAGTTTATCTTTAGCAGGATTTGGATACACATCAAAACTTGATTGATTTTCTACTGATAAAGGGTAATTGCTTACATACATATCATCAATATACCAGCCATCATTATTTCCTATAAAGTTGGAACTCATTAGCAATCTCAAAAAGAACTCCTCTCCCTGATCTACAAACTCTTCCAATGATATATTTTCTAATCTCCAATCATTCTCGTCTAATACATCATCATCCCATGCAGCAAAATCATTTTCACTAAATTCAGCAATATTACTCCAGTTTTCAAAATCTTTAGATAGTTGTATTATTCCTTTATCTCCAGATCTAATTATGGCTGCATTCCAGAATACAAGATTAAGGGGGTCTGCACTTTCACTTCTCTTATATTTTGGTAAGTAAAGGTAGTTGTCGTAGCTAGATTTATAATTACTATCCTTGGAATCAGTAATTGAGTAATTTCCAGATTTTGCGAATTCGTTTGTTAAAGTCCAGTCATCATTAGAATAAATATATTTTTTTTCTTCTTCGAAATCAATAAAATCATTTGTTCTATCAGCTCCAAAATAAACCAATTTGCTATTTCTATCGGATAAACTCAATTTTTCGGCTGGAGATTTATATTTTACTTCAGATTCTATGGAATAGTTATAATAGCCATCTTCTTGTGGCATATCACCCATTGGTACTTTAGATCCAGGCTCTACATTTTGATCAAAGAAAAAGACTGATTCCCCATCTCTATATAAATTAGTTTGAGTAATCTGAGTAATAGGTGTGATATTATCAACTTTGGTAGATGGAAGTAACACCTGAAAATCAATTTGATTTAATGTTTGTGAAGTACTGTCAAAAATTGGCATATTCGGTTTTTCTATAATACCAGGAGTTGCCTCAAGTTTTAAAGATCCAGATTCTCTTTCAGTAGTTTTATCAAACAATCTTATATCAATATTAGTTAATTCAAAAGGAGTTAGCCCCCTAAGAGTATCTATAGATTTACCCGCTAATATTGTTTTATAAGTATTTTCATTATTAATATATACTCTCAGTTCTAAGTCTTCACTATTTAAAGCATTACCAAAAAATGAATTCTTAAATTCTATTTCCCAGTTTATAATTAGCTCATCTACTCTATCATACATTTCTGTTACTGATCCTACTGGAACAGCAGGAGCATTTATATCTACATACCCAGTATATACATCATTATCAGTTCCACCGATAGGTGTATTTCTCATATCTACCCAAGATGGATAGATCACTCCATTATAAAAAGCACATCCGTTATAATCTCCAGCAAAAGTATTACCTTGGAATGGATTTCTACGTAAATCGCTTCTTACATCAGAAATTTGTCTTTCAACCCAAGTATCTCCCTGATTGCTTGAATAAGCAACCCAAGTCTCTGCCCAAATATTATTGGGATCGTTTCTACTATCCATAAACATTACTGCCAAATCTCCTGTGACTGGATCTATATCCATCCATTGCCACCACTGATCATTGCCGGCAGTATCTGCATGAACCATTTTTGGTTCAATCCAAGTTTCTCCTTGATCGGTGGATCTAGAAAAATAAATATTTGGTGGCTCTCCACCAGCCCATGTTAAATATAGATTGCCAGAAGTTTCTCCTTCTCTCCAATCACATTTTACAACAGGATAAGTCTCTGCCCTCACATTATCTTTTATTCGGTGTTGCCAAGTATTATTTACTTGTTTTGTTTCACCAAAAATTTCATAACTCTGCACTATTCTCGGCTCTTCCCAAGTCATACCTCCATCGGTAGATTTATTAAAACCTACTCCATGTACTAATCCATCATTCCAAAATGCATAAAGCTCTCCATTAGGACCAGTTGTTAGAAGCGGGAATGACTGACCATACGTTGTATCATCAACAGTATCAGGCTTTCTTTGCGAAACGGGAACTGGCTCTTGCCATGTAAATCCTCTATCAGTTGACCTTGCAACCATAATTTGAGTTGAATTATCATCAAACATCATTCTTTTCCAAGGTGTATAAACATTACCTTGAAATGGTGAATTTGGTGAATTATCTATTTCTACATAGTATTTATCATCAAATGGTGTTGTTTCTACAACAGGCCCTAAATGTTCAATTACTGGTATGTGTGATTCCCATGTCTCACCAAAATCTTTTGTGATTGCAAGATATACTCCATTAGGACCACGTGTGCTTAAAATCCCACCATACATTAAATATCCCCATCCGTCCCATGAAAAAGCAACAGATGGATCATTTGATGATCTCCAATTCTCTCTAACTGTTCCCAAGTTTTGATTGTACCAAGACCTACCACCATCAGAAGATAAATATACCCACCTAACACCATCTTCTCTGTAATCTACAGCAGATGCCATTATCTGAAGAGGATTGGTTGGGTTTACTGCAATCGAGGATTCATTCTGTGTGGGAAGACTTTCTTCTTCCTCAGCTATGGTATTAATATTTTCAAACGCTGAAGATAGGGGAGTTGGAACGTCGTTAAGGAGAAACTTAGGTACTCCCTTGTTTTTCAGTATTGGTTCAGGGTGTAATAATTCTTGATATTTTTTGTGTTCATCGTTTGCTTTTAGACTAACAAAAGCAATAATTAATAATATTATGAGTTTCATTTTTATTCCGTACTTATTTTAGTTGTTCAATAAAATAAAATTTTGTGAATTACGCAAATAGTTTCAAATGAAATTTACCATTCTACTACTGTTACTTACATTTTTTTCAACATCTTATTCAAGTACACGAAATAAGACTGGAATTACTGCATCTACAGTTTCCGGAACAGGAGTTGTCTTCTCGCACAGATTTAATAAAGATTGGTTTTTAGAGCTAAATGCATTTGCTTTTTATAATCAAGAAGAAAATAAACAGAAAGCAGAATTGCATTTAATGTCTGGATTTGAGCTTCAGAGGAATATTTGGTTTGTTGGTAAGAATAGACTTTATGGATTAATTGGATTTTCAAATTGGCATATAGAACGGACAGAAGATATTATTAAAACTATAAACGATATAGAAACTGTTAATACTAAATATGATATAAATAGAATTTTTAATATTGGATTAGGAATTGGTTGGGAGTATAATTTGTACAACAAACTATATATTTCGCTTAGTACAGGACTTCAATATCAAAATTCTGACCCGTTCCAAATAGGTATTCTTATTGATAGAAACCCAAATGGAACTACTTATTTTGGTCCTAGCTTTGGACTTTCACTTAAATTTGCACTATAATGAAACTACTATTAACCATAATTATACTTAGCATTTCCTTCTCTTTTTCTAAAATGAAAAATTTTTCTGGAAGATTATTAAATGCTGATGGTAATCCACTAAAATTAGCAACTGTAAAGGTCTATGGTAAGATTGGAAGCGATACTCCCAAGCTACTTGTTCATCCAGATAAAACTGGTTATTTCAGCTTTCAATTAAATGAAAATGAAATACAATGGTTAGAGTTTAGCGGAGTAGATCATCAACCCTTGCAAGAGTATATTTTACCTTCAATTTATAAAGTGGATATTAAATTTGAAGTCTTACTCAAGCAAATTTTCCCTGCGAAATATAAAGATGAAATTATTTTTGTTCTAAAAAATAAAAATAGTGGCTTTCAAACATTAAATATGAAAAGAAATGAAAGTGGTCTATATGAATTGAAATACAATAATAAATTTGACACATTAAAATATCAAGTCTATAATCATATAGATGAAGACAGAGCTACCAACGGAAATTTTGCAGATTCTTATGAATATGATGGTAATGGAGATTATAATTCGCTTCTAATAAATAAAAAGGGTGATATTACAATAAGCTACAACCCTAATAATTATAAACTAAACTGGGATACCCCTAGTTACAAGATTTTAACTGAAACAAATAAAAACAAAGAAAAACTTGATAATACTATTAATATTGTATCTAAACTTTATGAGAGCTTAAGCGACTTAGAAGATGAATCGAAAGTAAATGGCCTAACTAAAAAGGCTATTCTTGAAATTAAAAATGAATACCTAGCTGCTGATAATCCACTGGTTAAAAAGCTAATTGGATCTGTATATTTGTATCAATCAATTGACAAAACAACCCGAAATTTAGTAAGCTACTCTGATAAAAAATTATTTAAATCAATTGTTGATGGTTACAAATTTGACGATCCAATTTGGAATATGGATAATCTGAGATTAATATCAGGGCTGGTATTAAAAAACAGTGGTGAGGATTTATTAAAGTCTCCTAAGGTTCAAAAACTATATGATTTATATAAGGGTTCCGAGGTCGCAGAGTATATTTTGATAAATCAGTTGGAAGAAGCTGAAACTCAAAATAATGAAACCTTACTAAAAAAATATTATAATGAATTTATTACAGATTATCCATCAAGCAGGTTTATTGAAGTTATTAAACGTGAATATAATCCTAATGTTAAAATTAAAATTGGCAGGCAAATTCCAGATTTTGTAATAACAGATTTAGATGGAAAAAAAATAAGCTCTTTGGGTTTAAAAGGTAAATATATTTTAATTGACTTTTGGGCTACTTGGTGTGGCCCATGTATGAAAGAAATGCCAAATCTACATGATGCTTATGCTAAATTCAAAGGGGATAATTTTGAGATATTATCACTATCTTTTGATAGGAATGCTGGCGAAATTAAAAAAACTATAAACAATTCAAAATACAAAATGCCATGGAAACACGCATTTGTAGCTGGTGGTTTCAAATCGGAATTAGCAAAACAATTTGAAGTTGATGGAATACCAAAACCTATATTGGTTAGCCCAACTGGCGAAATAATAGCACTATCGAGTGGGTTGAGAGGTCCAAATTTAGAATTTACTTTAAAGAAATTTTTGAAGGATTAATTGTATTTCAAAGCTAAACCAGTAATATCATCATACTGAGAACTACCAAAACTAAAAATCTTTAAAATATCTACCAATTCGTCGAGTAGTTCTTTTGAATGCAAATTAGAATTAGATTCAAGATATTTTTGAAGTCTATCTTCTCCGTATTCTTCTCCCTTTGAATCCTTATTTTCTGTGATACCATCTGTATACAGGAACAATAAATCACCTTTCTCTAAAGTTAGTTCTCCCACTTCATATTCAATATCGTTTTCGAGAAGCCCTAGTATAAGCCCACCAGCAGATAAGCTCGATTCTAATTTATTATTTCTAATTAAATATGGCGGATTATGACCTGCATTTGAATAAGTGATTTTATGGTTTTTTATATCTAATATCCCTAAAAACATTGTCACAAATTTATCTGAGCTTGTATTCTGAAAAAGCAATT
Source organism: Candidatus Kapaibacterium sp. (assembly GCA_028376765.1). Classification (GTDB taxonomy): domain Bacteria; phylum Bacteroidota; class Ignavibacteria; order Kapaibacteriales; family UBA2268; genus JAJRPT01. The sequence continues at coordinate 28,106 of JAONBD010000007.1, read as the reverse complement.
TACTGACACTATTTATTATAGTATTCAAATCTAAATCCATTGGTGCTAATAATCTTAAACTAGATTGAAGATTTGCCATAATCATTGCAGCTGGCAAGCCCTTTCCAGAAACATCTGCAATCAGCAATAGAATCCTGTTATCATCAATTTTTATATGATCAAAATAATCGCCGCCTACACTTCGAGATGGCAAGCTCATTCCATAAATATCATAATTTTCAATTTGCGGGGAATTTTTTGGAAGCAAGTTTTTTTGAATATCCAGGGCCAAATTCATTTCTTTTTCAAGTTGCTTCTTTTTAATTTCTTGGTGAACTAACCTCTCATTCTCCAAAGCTATTATAGATGTGTTCCCAATAGCTTCAATGAATTGCAGATTTTCTTCGGTAAAGCTTTCTTTGTTTAATTTTTCACCTAAAATCAACCAACCCTTTGATACTCCCGAAACTTGCATTGGAGATAAGACCCCAGCATTAATTGACTCTAAGAAAATAATTTCTTGTTCATCAATCTTGCCATCATTTGTTAGCTCTTCAATCGTAGAACATTTTTCTAACTTAATAATTTCTTTAAGCATTGATAGGGTTGGTTCTTTACCAAATCTATTAGCTATAATCTCTGGATTATTACTTTCATCTTGCAATACAATTGCAAATTTGTTTACCACCAGCTGTCCCATTAGGCTATAAGTAAGCATATTTATAATTTGTTCTTTAGAGAGAATAAGTGAAAAATCTTTTGATATTGAAAAAAGTGTTTCGAGCAGCTGTGTTTTTTGCTCTGCTTTTATTTTTTCTTTATTTAATTGCTGGTAGTTTTTTGTATTATTAATGGCAATCGAGGCTATAATTGTTACCAGTCTTCCATATTGAATTTCAATATCTGAAAGTTCTTTTTTTGTGATTTTACTCCCTAAAAAAACAATTCCAAATATTACATTATTGTCTCTAATAGGAAATGCATACTTGTAGCCACAATTGATAAAATTGGCGTGGTATTTATTTGTTTTATCAAGTTCTTCAAACTGAGCCAAATCAAAAAGCTCTGCCCAAACAATATCACAATCTCCTTTTATAATAAAAGGTTTTATTAATCTAGATTCAGGAACAAAAACAGCTGCTTTAGTAATAGCTAGTTTACCCATGATACTCAATAAAACTGAGTTGAAAATAAACTTCTCTTCGTTTGCAGAATTTAGTTTTTCTGATAGATCAAAAAGTGATTTTAAATTTATAATTGTGTTTTGCTGATCCATTTAAAAAAGGGGATAAATTAATTGGATATTATCATCCAATGGAACATTTGATTGCTCTGAAAACTGTAGGGGATCTACTTGCACTAGCTTGGCAGCACCATTGGAAGACTTCCCGAGATAAATCATAGAATTATTTACATCTCTAATGTTAAAATAAATATTTAATACCTGAAGATTTAAATCAAAATAATCTACTCTATTTTTATCTCTTAAGTCAACACGGAAAACTCCATTATCAGTACCAACCCATATAAAATCGAATAATTCTGGAGTTGAAGCAATGCAAAGAACTTGAGGCGGATTTTCTTGATTTTCATCGGTCATCATTTCAACTTCAGAAGTAATTGTGTTGGTCTCTGTATCAATATATACGGCACTTAACATTCCTAAATTGTTCTTGCAAATAGCTACTAATTCAGTAGAATTTTCTCTGAAAATAAATTGCTCTACAATTCCTGGTGTTGAAATACTTGCTAATTCTTGTTTGGTATTTGTTGTGACAACTAAAATGCTATTCTCATCTTTCATGGTAACATAAAGCTTATTAGCAATACTAGTTACTTTGTTTGGTTGTGATGAAACTGGAATATTAATCTGTGCAATCTCTTTGGATATTCTATCAAGAATATAGATAGTATCAGATCCCTCAACCGTAAAATATCCATTAGAAGTATTTGGAAAATGTAAATCTAATGGTGACCCAATATCAGTAATTTCATATTTAGTTTTTAATGAAAAATCATCTTCATCAAGCGATATAATTGTTTTATTTTCTTTGTAAACAATAAAAAGATCATCCTCTTCTCTGAGAATCTTAGGAATATTACCACCAAGTCCATCGGCCGCTGTTAAATTTGAGCTATACTCTGTTCCGCTTTTCTGACCAATAATTTTTAAAGAATTTTGTGTTTCAGTACTTGCTATTAAAACTCTAATCTCATCTAAAAAATCGTTTTCGACACGTACGCCTTGGGTACATGATAATACAAGCAATGATAATATGATTACAAAGATTTTTTTCATTTAATTTACTTCCTATTTCCAAAGATAGCACTACCTACCCTAACAATTGTAGAACCATTTTTTATTGCCTCTTCAAAATCAGCAGACATACCCATGGATAGTTCTTTTAGTTCAGTATCAATTAATTTTGATACTTTGTGTTTCATTTCTTTGAGTTTTCTAAACTCTATTATATTTTCATCAATTGTGGCATCTAATCCAGCAATTGTCATTAAACCATTTATTTTTACATTACTTAAGTTATTGATTTCAATTACAGAACTTAATAGCTCATTATCTGTAAAACCATATTTTGATTCTTCTTCAGAGGTGTTTACTTGTAACAATATATTTATTACTCTATCAGATTTTATTGCTTCTTTGTTTATTGCTTTTGCTAGTTTCAAGGAATCGACAGCATGAATTGTGTGAACAAAAGGTGCAATGTACTTTACCTTATTTCTTTGAAGATGTCCAATAAAGTGCCACTCTGGTTGCTTAAGATTATTACTTTCGAACCATTCATATTTTGATTTTAGCTCTTGAGCATAGCTCTCACCAAAATATTTAACACCAATTTCTTGAGCTAAAGCTAATACTTCAGGAGGAAATACTTTGGAAACAGGTATCAATTTAACAGCATCTTTGTCTCTATCAACTTCTTTACAAGCAATTGATATTCTGGAATTTATGCCATCAAGATTTGATGATAGGTCTTCTTTACTTATCATAATTATTAATTTACAATTACCTTTCCAAAATACTCTTTTCCATTTTCTTTAATTTCTATCAAATATAGACCCTTTAAAAATGAATTTGTTACAATTTTTTTTGTACAACTTTTTTCATCGATAATTAACTTGCCATTGATGTTGATGATTCTCACATTAGGGCAGTTAAGATCACCATCAATAATTTCGATAGTTGATGATTTTTGATTATATCTTATTATATCTTTGATTTCATAATCAATCCCAGAAGATTTAATAAGCTGAGTTGGTATATACATATTATCTGAATCATTTACCTTTACATCAGAATAAGGGACATTATTTCCTAGTTTAATTATATTATCTATGGGGGTAATTTTAAATGTAGAATCTTGCTCGTTACCATTTTCATCAATCCAAGAAATTGGAATCCATAACTCAGAATATTCGTTCCATACCTCAGATTGTAATTGATCTATAATCAGCGTTGATTGCTCTCCATCTGTGTACTGGCGATATGATATAACTGGCCATCCTTTGCCATATATCCAATCATTAAAAAATGAACTTAAATCTACATTTGAAGATTCTTCAAATGCTAGTTTCATTTCTGAAGTTGACACATTGCCAAATTTAAACTTATCTATATAGTCAATAATACATTTTTCAAAAACTTCTTTACCCAACTTATGTCTTAACAACGCTAAGACTACAGATCCTTTTCTATAAATTGTACCAGGATAATTAGAGCTCTCGTCTTTATCGAAGCCATATATAGGAATAGCACCTTCAGTTAGTGATATACCTCCTAAAAATGCAGCACCATCTTCTTTGATTTTCGACCAAAATACTTTTTTGTCCATACTTTGAGATTCGAGATGAACGGCCTCAGAAAATGAAGCAAATGATTCATTCAACCAAGCATCTCTAAAATCAGTTGGAGAAATAAGATTACCAAACCAGTGATGTGCTAGTTCATGGGAAATTGTAGAACCATTTGTGTCTTTTTGATTAAAATAACCATAAACTGTAGATTGATTTATGGCAACTAAAGTTTGATGCTCCATAGCTGCAGGAGTTTCCATCAAGAAGTAACCTACTTTTTCAAAGGGATATGCTTCATCAAATGTTTCCTCAAAATTTGATAGCATATCAGGTAAATTTTTGAATGCAAAATCAATTACCTCCTGGTCTTTATCATAATGATAAATACTTATTGGGCTTGATGCATCATCAATATTAGTTTCAACAAAATCAGACACTAAAAAAGAAACTAAGTAGCTAGCTGTTTCTAGTTCTGTTTTCCAAACATAAGTATCATAAGTATTACCTAAATCAACTTTTTGCAATTCTCCAATTGACGCTACTTTTTTGCCTTTAGGCACTTCAAAAACAAGATTAAATTTAGCTTTATCTGAAGGGTGATCAAAACAAGGGAGCCAATGGCGAGTAGCCGATATATAAGGATTTCTGAAGCCAACACCAACTGCATATAAGCCTCTCGAATCGTTATGAACTCCACCCCAATTACTAAACTGTTCGGCTTGCATATCACCTGAATATTCAATAACTAAGCTTGAAATATTTTGAGCTTCTTCTAAATTTATCGAATAATACTTTATTTCTATCTCGTCTGATTGCTCTATTGTAAAATCATAGTTATTTCCGTTTAAATCAACTACTGAATTTATTTCAAGCCCTTCTAAGTGGAAAACAAAATTCTTCTCTTCAGAAGGTGTATTTTCAACCCAATTAAATGAAATCGTACAAGAAGATTCTATATAATTTTCTACATTAACCTTTGGGAATGATATAAAAGCATTATAAGAGATTACATCGAAAGCCTTTGTACTTGGAGAATACGGGTCTGGGATTTGAGCGTTCAAAGATGCTACTAATATTAGAACTAAAAAAAATATTTTCAAGTTTCACCAAGGGATATAAAAATATAAATATAAGAAATCATCATCCAATATCAAATTCATTATTTATTAGGTAAATACTACTATTGGATTTTTAGTAAATTAATTTGAAGTTGCATCAATAGGCAAGGTTCTTGCAGTCTAATTAATATTAACAGAATAATCAAACTAAGATAATGAAATTTCTATTTATAATTCTATTGTTTACAATTACTTGTGTAAATTTAAACGCACAAAACATTTATGATGGACTTGTAGGATATTGGCCAATGAACTGCAATGCTAATGATTCGCTCGGAACAGGCATTGATGGAACAATTATAGGTTCTCCAAGTTGTACTATTGGAAAGCTAGATCAATCACTAAATTTTCAGCAAGGTGAATATATTGATTTTCCTAGCAATAGGTCACTAGAGTTAGTCTCTTCAAACGGCTTTACTTGGTCTGTATGGTTTAAACTCGATTCACTTCCTCAAAACAGTGCTACTGGTCTTTTTCAAACTTTTGTGTCATTTGCTGATGATGCTAACCAAAGTGATATTTTACTTGGTTTAGGTTCTTTGACCGCTCCAAAAGATGAGCTAGCATTTATAGTTGATGGTCCAGGTGGTGTAGCTAATTCTGCAGTTAATAATTTGGCAGATTTAAATTATAAACCCGTAGGTGGTTGGCAAAAAGATGTATGGTATCATGCAGCTGGCTTAAGAGATTATTCTAATAATAAGGTAGAACTTTACTTTAATGGAGTTAAAGTTGATAGTGCAGAATATTTTAACCCGCAATTACCATTCACTGAAAATCAATTAATTCAGTTTGCAAGGTTCTATGATGGTGAAACCGCAGGAAATAATCTGACAGGGAATCTAGATGAAATTAGAATTTATGAAAGGGTTTTATCTGAAAAAGAGGTTTTAATTTTATTTTCTGCTAGAAAGGAACAACTATCTACTCAAAATGAAAATATCAATTTTGGAAATATACAGTGTAAAACGGATTCAACTTTATTTATCAATATCAAAAATGAAGGTCCTTCAGAATTTATTATTGAAAATTTTGATCTAGTAAATGGCGAAGCATTTACAATACAGAACCCAACAACAAATGAAAATTTGTTAGATCAGCAGCCCTACATATTAGGGTTGACATTTAATCCTCCAAATGAAGGTGTTTTTTATGACACTATTTATGTAAATAACCCCTTTGGAGTACAACCTTTGATTCTGTATCTTGAAGGTGAAAAACAAGTTTCTATTGATATACCTCAAAGTATAGATTTTGGCGAACTAGTTTCATGTGAAAGCAACTCATTTTTGGTAGCTCAAATAAGCATAGCAAATTTGAATGTTGATGATGGCTTAATATTCAAGGGGATTGATTTGCCAAATACCGAAATTTCTTCTAGCACCTATTCAACTCAGCCAGTAAATACTACTGAAAATTATTCCATTACTTTTACACCCAGTTCTTTTGGTACTTTTACTGAAATTGGTTCTGTCCAATTTGAAAATTGTGATTTAACCTACCCAGTTGAAATAAAAGCAAATTATACTTATCTGGAGAAAGAATATTCCAGAAATATTAATCTTGGGAATAAAGAAGTTGATATATTGGATATAAGCACAATTAATTTTGAAAATACTGGAACGACAAATATCGAATTATTAAATCTTGAGGTAATTAGTAACAGTTCTGAGTTTGAAATAAATACAAGTACATTCACCCCAAACACTAACCTTATCCCAAGTTCAACATTCAAATTTGATTTATCTTTTCTCCCAATTGGAGGCCCAAGTAGTGCCACAATTATAGTTACTAGCCAATCAAAATGCGGAATATCTTATGATAGTATTTTTGTGGAAGCTAATGGAAAACATAGAGCGATATTTGATTTGAAGGTAAAAGATATAAGTGGAAAAGCTGGTGATACAAGAGATTTGATACTTGAGCTTAAAAACCCTAGCAAACTAGATATATCAGAAATTGATTCTATTAAATTTGATTTAACATATAATAGCACGGTTATCAATCCATTATTTGATGGTAACTTTACAGAAGATGATTTAAATATATACATAAGAACATTTCCAATTTCCTTGAAACCAAATCTTGAAAATGTTAACCAAGAGTATAATATTGGTGAAGTTCGATTAACTCTTGGAAACGAATCTATTCCAGAAATCTTAATATCCAATTTAGAAGTGATTAATGGTATAGCAGATATTAAAATCGAATCTGGTATAATATTACTTGAAGACATTTGTGAAAATGGCGAGATTACAAGGCTATTTTTTGCAGAAGATTGGCTTGAGCTTGGCAATGTAGCACCTAACCCTGCAAGGGAAAAAATTAACTTTGATTTCAGCCTCATTGAACCTGGTAATAGCTCTATCACGCTCTATAACAGCAGTGGTTTTTTGAGTGATGTCATAGTAGATAGTTACTTTGTACCTGGCAAATATCAAGTAGAATATTTCACTAATAATTTGACCCCTGGATCATATTTTTATGTTCTTAGGACACCAACCCAAAAATTATCAAAAAGATTTTTTATAGTTAAGTAAATGAAAAATATACTATTAATACTAATGATACCAATATTATTATCTGCTCAATCTGCATTTAATAAGCAGTCTTATTTTTTAGGAGCTGGAATAGATTTCGGTCAGAATACACATAGAGCATCTTTTAGCTCTTTACAAAATGCCCCAAGCTGTTGTCCCGAATTTACTGATGGCAGTGGTCTTGCCCTTAAACCTAATATTTATGCTGGATTACCTCTAAGCAATTCCTTCTATTTAACTGGAACTTTAGGTTACCAAACCCAAGACGGCAAGTTAGAAAGTAGTGAATCTACATTTGTTTACTTGCCCACGGGCGATTTTGCCGATGGTGAGTTTAATCATATATTAGATACAAAATTATCAACCGTTTACTTTGAACCACGATTAGATTATACACTTCCGTATAATATCAACATTGGCTTTGGTTACAGATTCGGTTTGCTGATTGGTAAAAGTTTTTCGCAATCTGAGCTACTAACAAAACCAACCAATACTGGAGCATTCTATAATGAAGAAACAGGAGAAATAATTGGTAGAAAAAGAAATGAAATTAGTGGGGACATAGATCAAACTGTTAATATTCAGCATGGTGTTTCTATTCAGGTGTCCTATGATTTACCATTAAACTCTACTAACGACTTGTTTATTTCTCCCTATATAAACTACTATTACGGAATCTCTGAATTTGTAACTGGTTCTGATTGGTCTAACTCTTCGATTAGTGCTGGTCTTTCAATTAAATTCGCTAAAGCAAAATCCTTTAGAATAGATAAACAAATTTATAAGATTGACACATTACAAATAACAAAAGATTTTATTGCGAAATCCTATCTTAAACTTGGCTTAGAAAACTCCGAACAGTACACGGAGACAAGTTCAGACACAATTTTCAGTATCAATGAAATAAGCAGAACTGATACCCTATTTATTCAAGGAAAAAAACCTGAAATTGATTTTGCAAAAGAAGCATCTCCAACTGTTTACATTAGTTCGTTTGGAGAAACAGAATTAATTGGTTTAGATTCGATTGGTAATCCAATTCCATTTGATCATATCAACTTAGAAGTTGAATTAACTAGGGAAGTATATCCGCTTTTACCTTATGTTTTCTTTGATGAAAATTCTGAGATAATACCAACTAGGTACAAAAAGATTAATAACTCTTTTGATTTTGATGAATCAAAAATTCCACCTTCTCCCATTAATTATCATAGAAATAACTTAAATATTATTGGAAAAAGATTAGCAGAAAACCCTAATTCTAATATTTCAATTTATGGCTACATCGACCCAACAACAGAGGATAATTGCACTCTAGCAAAATGGAGAGCATTAGCTATTCAGAAATATATCAACGAAACCTTTAAAATAGATAAGTCCAGAATGTCAATAATTGCTGATGAATCTAACTGTTACCCAAGTGATAGAACTAGAACAAAATCACAACAGGGGTATGCAGAAAATAGAAGAGTAGTAATCACAACAAATACGCCAGAGTTGCTTTTTGCAGTATCTAGGGCAAAGTATCAAGAGCCAAAATTGGTTGAACCTAGCACTATAATTATTGACTTAAAAGCTAATAATTTGGAGAGTTTTAAAGAAATTCCAAAAACATTCAACCCATATTTAACAGAAAACTCCGATATAAAAACTTTAGCTCCAGCTAATTGGGAACTAAATGTCTATCAGGGAAGTAATATATTACTGCAAGAGTCACAAAACACTAGTTCAGCTAAATTTCCAATAGAAATTACTAGATTTAATGCCAGCGAATTAAATAATTTAAAACCTTTGGAAGTAAAATTAGAAGTTTTTGATAAGAAGAATATGTCAGTAAACTATTCAAAAAAGGTAAGTATAATAAAAGATACTGCCGAAATTGAAGTAGAGAAATTAACTCTTACAATTTTTGAAGTATCACAATCAAAATTAAATAGCAGAATTAAAAAAGAAATTAAAGAATTTGTTAATCAACTTGACTCTAAGTCAGAGATTAATATAACTGGATATAGTGATAACCTTGGGAGTGCTAAAGCTAACAAGAGCTTATCTGCCGTAAGAGCCAATGAAGTAAAAACTTACATAAAATCCTTAGCTCCAAAGGCAAAATTTGGAAGTGTAAAAGGAGTGGGTTCTGATGAATTTCCACCGGGTGTAAATAGTTATAAATCCCCTGAAGAAAGATTTATGTCAAGAACTGTTGAAATTGAAATTAGAACAATTAGATAAAAGTTTTTTACCTTGATATTTTAACATCAAAGTTTGATTATCAATACTATAATTAAGATTTAATTTTTCCGTTAATAATCCTTTTAATAGTTTGTTTAATTATCTCTAAATCAACTAGTGGGTTCATAGAATTTAAATATTTTAAATCGTAGTTATGAAACCTTTTATTGGTTGGAGCTATTTGCCACAAACCCGTTATTCCGGGTTTAATGTAATATTTGATGCTATATTGTGGAATTTTCATAAATAACTCTTTATCATAATCGGGTGGGAAAGGTCTAGGGCCAATTAAGCTCATATTCCCAATTAAAATATTAAATAGTTGTGGCAATTCATCTAAATGATGGTTTCTCAGCAACTTGCCTAATTTATTTTTACTTTCAAGCATATAATCAGTGCAATCATAATTATTATGTTTTGTGGTTCTTAGCTTATAAATAATAAATGGTTTTCCTAAGAATCCGATTCTTTCTTGTAAATAAATTGGAGATTTTAAGTAATATACTGTTATGATTACACTGATAATAACTATCACCACTAACCAAAATGGTGATAGAATTATAATAATAAATTGCTCAAATAGCCTGCGATAGGATAGATAGTAGTAATTTATTTTTACACCTGATAAAACTGATCTTAGACTTTCGTAATCACTATTAATTACATTACTCATCTAAATCTCCTGAATTGAATTTAACAATTCGTCTAAATTTACATAGCTTGCTTCCTTAAATTATTTCTTGCTTTTACTATAAAGACACAATTCTTTAAAAAACGTCTCCGAAAAAATGAATATTTTTGTAATATGAAAAATTTCTTAGAAAAAATATTATGCGACCCAAGTGATAAATCTATGTTAACCAAGAACATAGAAGATAATTCCTTTATTTCTAATAATGAACAGAAATATAAGTTAATTAATGATTTGCCAGACTTAAGGCCAAACAACTATAAAGCAATTGAAGTTGCTTCACAGTTACATCTCGATTTTGGAACTGATTTCGTATATCACCAACACTATGAACTTGATGCAAAAATCAATGATTATTTTGAAGAATACACTTGTTCTGCTACTACAGACGAATTTAGGCGTATACATCAAGCAATTATAAGTAAAGTCCCAAATGATACAGATTTGATATTAGATGTTGGGTGTGGTTCAGCATGGGTAGCTGAGTATTTCTTGCAAAAAGGTAAGAAAGTTATCTCGATGGATATATCTGAAAGCAACCCCAAAAAAGCCATTGAAAAATTTCCTTCACCTAACCATTCTGGTTTAATAGCCGATGTTTTTCACCTACCAATAAAAGATAATTCACTTGATTGTATAATTGCATCAGAAATAATTGAGCATGTTATAAATCCAAAAGAATTTATTAATGAGCTATTAAGAGCATTAAAACCAAAAGGGAAATTAATAATTACTACACCCTACAATGAAAAATTAGAATACCAACTATGTGTCCATTGTAATAAACCAACTACCAAACATGCTCACCTTCATAGTTTTAATGAAGATAATATTAAAGATATTTTACCAGTAAACTCTAAATACAATCACTTAATATTTGGTAATAAATACCTTGGCAGATTAAGAACAAATTATTTTCTGGGGTTTTTACCATTTAATTTGTGGCGAGTTTTTGATCAACTAGCTACACTTATTATTAACAAACCAATCAGATTTCTTATAGAAATTACCAAGTAATTATTGTTTTATTCCCATTCAATAGTCCCAGGAGGTTTAGAAGTAATATCGTATGTTACTCTATTTATTCCTCTTATTTCATTAATTATTCTATTGGATATTTTTTCTAAAACATCAAAGGGGAAATGAAAGAACTCTGCAGTCATACCATCTACACTAGTTACTGCTCTTAGAGCCAAAGTAAATTCGTAAGTACGATTATCGCCCATAACTCCTACACTTTTAACTGGGAGCAGAACAGCAAAGGCTTGCCATATATCATTATAAAGTCCAGCGTTCTGAATTTCTTCTATATATATTGCATCTGCTTCTCGAAGCAAATCAGCTTTCTCTTTGCTAACATCACCAAGGATTCTAATTCCTAGTCCTGGCCCAGGAAATGGATGCCTATCAATAAACCAATCTGGTATTCCAAGCTTTCTACCTACATTTCGTACTTCATCTTTAAAAAGCTCTCTGAATGGTTCAATCAGTTTCAAATTCATTTTCTCTGGAAGACCACCCACATTGTGGTGAGTCTTAATAGTTGCAGATGGCCCATTTACTGACACAGATTCAATTACATCTGGATACAATGTCCCTTGAGCGAGCCATTTTGCAGAAGATAATTTTGATGCTTCAGAATCGAAAACCTCAATAAACTCGTTCCCAATAATTTTTCGTTTTTTCTCTGGATCTGAGACACCACTTAACTTTGACAAAAACTGATCTTCAGCATTAATAACCTTAATATTCATTGAGAAATGCTCATCAAATAATTTTTCGATTTGATCGCTTTCTCCTTTACGCATCAAGCCACTATCTACATGGATGCAGTGAAGTTTATCTCCTATCGCTTTGTGGATTAAAACCGCTGTAACTGTTGAATCTACTCCACCAGATAAACCACAAATAACTTCATCATCACCAACTTTTTCTTTTATTAGTTTCAGCTGATTTTCTATAAAAGAATCTGCAGTCCATTCATCTGTAATTTTACATATATTTTTAGCAAAATTGGCTAAAATTTTCTTCCCATCAGTTGAGTGGTGAACCTCTGGATGGAATTGCAAGCCATAAATTTTTCTTTCAGTATTTGAAATAATACAAAAGGGCGAATTATTTGTATGAGCAATTGACTTAAAACCTTCTGGCAAAGATGATAGTGAATCGCCATGGCTCATCCATACCTGTTTATTATCTACTCCTTCAAGAAGGGGATCTGATTCATCAACTATAAATTTAGCTTTTCCATATTCTCTTTTACTTGCTGGGTCAACCTTACCATTATTTTTAAAAGCAATTAATTGCAAACCATAACAAATGCCTAAAATAGGTATTTTCAAATTTTCAACATCTATACTAGGTATAGGAGCTTTTTCATCGTAAACACTTGATGGACCACCAGATAATATTAAACCTGTTGGGTTTAGCTGATTGAATTTTTCTTGAGATATGTTATAAGGAAAGATTTCGGCATATACCCCAATCTCTCTTATTTTTCTTGCGATTAACTGGGTATACTGTGACCCAAAATCTAAAATGATAATTTTTTGACTATTTTTCATGGTTGACTCAATATAAAAAAGGCGTTATTCTGCAAAATTACAGAAAAAACGCCCTTTTTAAAACTTGAAATTCAGATATTTTATTTCATTTTGAAAGTTTCAACAAGCTTCTCGAATACAGGTAGATAATCGCTTTCTTCTTCCACTGACCAATCAGCTATAATTCTAAAAGGTATATCACCATTTTTTAAGAAATAAATTCTTCTTTTGTTCTTGCCAGGTCTTGTATCATATTCAAACATAAATGCATCTTGTCCATTAAGCTTTATTTGCTCAACATCAGTTAATTTCATTTGCTTAGCGTTCAACTCAACAATTTTCTTTAATGCTTTTTTAGATTTTTTTAATACTTCGACAACTACATAGGAATCTGCTCTTCTTTCGCCCTCATACTTTCTAGCATAAGTTCCAGCAGATTTATATTTTACTGCTTTAAAGTTATCTGGAATAGAGATTGTATAACCATCACCAGATTTTCTTACAAGATTTTGAGATGGTAGTGGAAGCTCTTGCTTAAGGTAAATAGTATCAGAAACAGATGGGTTAACAGCTAACTTGATACTAGAAATCATTTTATCAATTTCTGATTGATATTTTTGATATGTATTTCCAAATGATTCAAATCTAAAAATTGTTGCTAAAACACTATCCTTTGTAGCTCCAATAATTATACCTTTGAATTCACCATCATTAAGAGGGAAAGTATAAGAATAGGAAATTGCTTCGATAGAATCTTCTAACATTATTTTTGATGGACCAACATAGACTGACGAATCAAAAATCATTTTTCCGTCCATAATATCATCAAAAGATCTTGTAGAGTCAATCTTTAAAGTATTTAACTGTAACCTAGCTACTGGATCCCCAAAACCATCATAACGAGTAAATCGTGATTTAGCTTCTGGAATTGAAAATGCAAACATACCCTTTCCAACATTAGAATTCATATCCCAACCCTCAGGATATATAATAGATAGTCCTGTTGCATCATCTTTATATTCGACAAGATTAGTTATTTCTGCAGGTGGTTTTGTTTCAACTTCTTTCTTACAAGCAGTTAAAGATAGAATTGCAATTAGAATGGTAAGAGTAGTAAATCTCATTATTTGCCTCTTTTTTAGAAAAAATACGATTTCATATTACAAATATAAAGGAGTTTGCAAAAGCCAACAAATAAAATTAAAAATTAAATAAAACAATTATTTTTTCAACACACTACATCAGTTTAAAGAAATTTATTAAATTTGTTGTTAACATATCTATATAATCACAGTCGGGGGACATTTTAAGTGAGAAAATTAGCAGCATTATTTCTTTTGCCATGTATTATGTTGGCAAAGGATTTACAAATCGGAAAATATTTAAACATGGTAGCAGAAGGCAAAACTGACGAAGTTCGATCAGTAATGCTTGATTTATACGTAGAAAGTCCTAATGACCCTGGGGTTATGCTTTTAGCTGGAGCGGTTCTACAAGATGCTTTTAAAGCAATGGATTTTTATCAAAAAATTGTTCAGGAACATCCCAATAGTGAATGGGCTGATGATGCCTTGTGGCGAATAATCCAATTTTATGCAATACTAGGCGATGAAAAAAGAGCAAATTCTTCATTGGCTGTTATGAGACAAAAATATCCAACTTCACAATTGATAGTTCCAGCAACTGATGTTGTTCGTTCTGCAGTTGGATTGGCTTCCTACAAAAAGCAAAATGAACTTAAATTACCTAATCTTGATATTTCAGAAAAAAGATCTGATATTATTGAAGAGCCTAAAGAAACAAAAAAAGATGTTTTTGCAGATAACTCTCTGGAGATGGGAAAAGATGAAACTCAGATAGTTCAAGAATCTAAAGCTGAACAACCAAGAAAGAAAACTGCACAAGATTTGTTAAAACAACAACAAGAAATATTAAAAAATCAGCCTGTTTCTAATGATTTAGAAGTAGAAGATAAACAAGCTGAAATGCCAAAAACTTCTCAGAAAAAAGACTTAGCATTCAATGAACTTATCAAAGATGAGCAAGCAGCAACAAAAACTAATACTCAAATTAGCTATGGCTTGCAGGTTGCATCTTTTGCATCAAGAGATTTAGCTGAGCAAGAACAACAAAAGTTCCTAGCTCAAAGAATGCGAACAGAGATTAGCCCTGTTACTATTGATGGAAGCACTCAGTTTGCTGTAGTTATAGGAGCTTACTCATCAAAAAGATCAGCAGAAGCAGCTAAAATAATTGTAAGTCGCCAATGCTCTTGCAACCCAGTTGTTATTGAAAAATACTAAGCAATTCTAATTACGTGTTTTACAACACCTTGAATTTTAAATTGAAATAGGGGTGAAATCTCTATTGGGAAAAATTGGGAGTTAGCAGAAACTAAGTATGCTCTCCCATTTTCTTTTTTAAAGGTTTTAACTGTCATCTCACCGTTTAATGATGAAATCACAATATCATCTATCTTAGGTTTGGCGTTTTTATCCACTATTAAAACATCACCATCATAGATTTTTTTATCTATCATTGATTCGCCACCAACCCTCACTAGGTAAATGTCCTCAGGTTTTGGAGCGAGCATCTTATTTAAATCTAATGTATCTTTGGTGATTTGTTCCGAGAGCTTGTTTTTGAGCTTTGAAGATGCCTTAAATACTGGGGCTTCAAAATCAAATTTTGAGTTTAGTTCTATTATTTCTTTTACTTTCATATTAAATTGAATTATTCAATTCTTATGCCAATTTACTAGATAGAATGGATAATTTTTGTAATTACTCCAATCATTTCATAATTTAAACCAGGTAGATTTCTAGGGATAAAATTGTTTTGAGAAGACTCAAAAAATATTTCACCATCAATATCTCTAAATATTTTTACGGTAAGCTCTTCATTTAACATAACCAATATCATCTTACCATCAATTGGTTCGCTGCCAGTATCAATTATTAATATGTCACTATCATGAATACCCACAATTGATAAATCTTCACCAGTTATTTTTGCAAAAAAAGTACTGCTAGGGTGATCCACCAAATATTCATTTAAATCAATGACAGTTGATTCGTCGGTATCTACTGGTACGGGAATACCTGCTGATACAGAAACAGTAAAAAACGGTATTTTAGACTTCCCATTTGATTTGAAGCCCATAAGTTCGATTGGCATGTTTTCCTCTTATTATCTCTTTGCTGCTGTGTAAAATTAAGAATAAAATGTTAATAAATAAAATGCTATTTTAATTATTATTTTTGAATTAGAGTACCTGAATTTATATCGCTAATTGCTCTTTTATAACCTACTTTTAAAAAATGTTCTAATGATAACACGGAATCATTCAACATTTGAGTTACCTGCTCAACTTCATCCTCTTTAAATTTTGCAAGTACATATTCTACAAGTTCACCTTGTCCAAAATTTCTGTCTATACCAAGGCGAAGCCGAACAAATTCACTTCCTATATGGTTTATCACAGATGTAGTTCCATTGTGACCACCTCCAGAACCATTCGATTTAATGTGAATTTTGCCTAATGGGAAATTATATTCATCTACAAAAATTAAAATGTTTTTAGGTTCAATCTTATACTTCTTGGACACAAAAGCTACGGCTTCTCCAGAGCTATTCATATAAGTTGTAGGTAAAATCAGAATTACATTTTTACCTGCATACTTCATTTCCGAATAATAAAAATTAGCAGAACCCGCCTTAAAAGTTAACTTATATTTACTAGCAATTTTTTCAATTAACATCCAACCGATATTATGTCTGGTTTCTGCATATTTATCGCCAGGGTTTCCTAAACCAACAAATGCGTAGTCATATTTCATAGTTAATACTTTATTTTTTTTTAAAATGTTAAACATTCATCAATGTAGCTGTTTCATTTAATTAAAGTAAATTCTTTTATTCCAAGTGATTTTCCATTACAAATAATCTCTATTTTATGTATTCCTGAATAAAATTTTCTAGTAGAGATTTCTTTAAAATTTCTTTTACCATTAATAATAATAGCAGTACTTGGTTCTAATTTCTTTTTAGAAAGCTTATAGATCTTTCTACTTAGTTTTTTATTAGCTTTCATGTAATGAATTGCGTAGTCTATCATTATATTAGAAGTTAATTCTTTATTTGATTTCAATTTTATTTCGAATTCTAATTCTTTTCCAAATTGAACATTATCGGATTTTAAACTAAATTCTTCAAGCTCTAATTTATCACCATCATCAAAACCACATAATGCTAATGCATCCTGATTACCCTCCTTTATTAGAGTTCGGAGAGCATGTCTAGTGAGTTGGCTCATTTCTTTTGTACCATTTTTCCAAGAACGCAAAGCAAAAATAACTTTATGGGGGTGATCCTTTGAAATATCATTTAGACTATTGGCTACCGATCTACGAACATAACTAGATTCATCATTTTTTAAGAGCTCAAGTAGTTTTAAAATAGGATCTGGGTTTTTTACAAATGATTTAAGCATAAGACCCCAAGGCAGTCTTGGGCGGGAACCCTCACTTACCAATCTGCGTACATGTTGGTTAGAATCTTTAGCCCATCGCTTCAATACTTCTAGTGTTTCAGTTTCATAATTTTCTAAAAATATTCTAATTGAAAACTCAGATGTCAACCTTTTTGTTTGCTCGTAAAGGGCGTCCATTGATAGATCAAAATAATTTGATCCATTTCTGGAAACAAACTCACCGAAGCTAGTAATATAAAAGGATTCATAATTTTTTTCACCTAAAATATCCCTATCTGGAAGCTCATCGCCTAATGATTCATTCAAAATATTAATAGCAGTTGGGAAATCGCTTGGCAAATACTTTTCTAGCCCTATTGTAACTTGTACTATTCTTTCTTTAAATTCTTGAGATGGGAGCGAGCTAGTAACAAATTCAATAAATTCCTCTGCTTTAAAATCAGAGTAACACTTTTTTAAATTAGCGGCGAGTTCTGTTATTATATCTTTATTGATAATATCTTTAAATAAGAATTTTTCTTCACTCATTATCTGACCTTAAAAGTTGCCATAGCTATTATAGCGAGCATTACAGCAATAATATAAAACCTTGAAACAATTTTAGATTCGTGCCACCCTGTTTTTTCAAAGTGATGATGAATAGGTGCTACTTTAAAAATTCTTCTTCCAGAACCAAACCTACGTTTGGTATATTTAAAATAACTAATCTGGATTATCACAGATAAGGTTTCAGCAAAAAAGACACCTCCAACTATTGGCAATAGAAACTCTTTTTTAAGTAAAATAGCTAAGCACCCAATAGCTCCACCCAAAGCAAGCGACCCAGTATCTCCCATAAATATTTGTGCGGGATAAGAATTAAACCATAAAAAACCAAGTGCTGCTCCCCCAAGTGCTGCAATAAATATGGTTAATTCGCCAGAACCCTCTAAGTACATAATATTTAGATAATCTGAATATTCAACATGACCAGAAACATAAGCAATTACTGCAAAGAAAAGAGCTGCAATACCAACAGTTCCTATTGCTAATCCATCTAATCCATCAGTAAGGTTTACTGCATTTGAAGTGGCTGTAAGTATAAAAATTACAATGGGAATATAAAATATCCCAAAATCTAAATTAAAGTCCTTAGAAAATGGAATTGTTGTCATCGATTTAAATTCTGCGAACCCAGATGAAAAAGATTCAGGAAAAAAATAGATAACCGAACCAACTATAAATCCTATTATAACCTGCCCAACAATCTTATATTTTCCAATTAGTCCTTTTTTATACTTCTTGACAACTTTCAAATAATCATCTAAAAAGCCAACAGCCCCAAGCCAAGTAGTAGTTAAAATTACCAATATTACGAACATATTAGTAAGATCAGCCCAGAGAAGAGATGGTACTAATAATGAAAGCAAAACAATAAGGCCACCCATTGTGGGAGTGCCCGCTTTATTTACGTGGAGACCAATACCTTGGAGTTCAGTTTTGGCTTGCTCGCCAATTAAGTTCTTTTGAAGTAAACCGATTATCCTTTTTCCAAAAAAAAAGCTGATTAGCAATGCAGTTATAGCAGCAGCTGCTGCCCGAAAGGTGATGTATTTAAAGACTCCAAATCCAGCAGGGTCAAAATTTTCATTAATCCAAGTTAGTAGGTGGTAAAGCATTGTCTCCCTTTATTTATCTGCTAGATGCAAAATAAAACTTTTAAGAAAATTATTAAAGGATTATTGAAAATTATTTTTGATCTGATTCATCAGAATTTTGATCAATTTTCACCAATGGATGATGAACAATAGTAAATAATTTTTCTTGTCTGTACTGATCACAGATCATTTCAGCATATTTCATAGAATAGAATTTACCAACTGAATAAGCCATTCCACCAGCAATATTATAAATAGTTGCTTCTGGCATCATTGCTTTAATTGAATCGTGATGTTCCTGATTTTGGGGAACAATCATAACATGAAATGCGTCTATTTCATCGCTATCCTTAATAAAGTTTTCAATTAGCCCCATCAATTCAGATGATATAAGTTCCTCTTCTTGAGTGATTTCATCATCAGCTTCGATCATCGTTTGCATCATATCTTTAAGCTGTGCGGCTTGCTCTTTATCTGGTTGAGTAGCGAGGTAATCTTCAACAGATTTACGTAACCTTATGTAGTTACCTTCTTCTGATGAATATCTATTTTTATTTAGCTCTTCAATATCATATTTAATACCCCACTCTTTGGAAAAGGTCTCAATAAGCTCTTGTTCTTTTGGATCAAGATAATCATCAATCATTGCTAATTGATGAAGAATATCAATTATTACTCCAGCATTCGATGGCTTGAAAAATTTATTAAGTAAGTAGTCAGCTTCTTTTCGCTCAGCACTAAACGCTTTCTTGATTAGCGACATGAAACCTAAACCTTTAGACCCCTTTACCCAAAATCCAGTAGATATTAATGCAAAAATCATTGTTTCAAAAACTATGATTGATGTGTCAAATATTGATTTAACGTCATCATTTACTGCATAATATACAATCCACAATGCGCAGTTAATCAATAAAAGGGTTAGCCCTAAGATTGATTGAGAATCAGCAACTTCTTGTTCATGCTTTCGTTTCCATATCTTGTTTACTCGAAGATAAACCTGCAAAAGCGACATAAATAATGTTGCCGAAATCGAATAGTCTAATATTAGTAAAAGAGTTTCTTTCAATTGATTTTATTCTTAATTAGTCTTATATTTGCTTAAAGTGTAAACTTATCAAGTATCAAACTACTAAAAAATTGAAATTATATCAATACTTATTAATATTATTTGCCATTAGTCTCGGTATTTTCTTAGGATTAAGGTTCTACATATTAGATGTAATAGAAACTGGTCCTATACCATCTGTTGTAGAGCTAGAAAACCCTGACCAAAGTCTTGCAACAAGAGTATATTCTAAAGATGGTGTTTTGCTAGATTACTATTTTAATCAAAAAAGAGTAAACCTAACAATTGACGAAATTCCACAGGAATTTATAAATGGTCTTATTGCAACTGAGGATAGAGAGTACTATAAACATTGGGGTTTGCACGTTAACAGGATTTTAAAAGCTATTGTAAAAATGGTTATTTCTTTTGGTAAAGAAAAAGAAGGTGGCTCTACAATTACTCAACAGCTAGCAAGAACCCTTTATTTAGACCAGGCTTCTACCATTAACCGAAAAATTAGAGAGGCATATACCGCTATTCAAATCGAAAAAAGATACACAAAAGATGAAATTCTAGAAATGTATATCAACCAAGTTTATTACGGTGCTGGTGCTTACGGACTTTTTACAGCTTGTAATAAATATTTTGGAAAAAAGCCACACGATTTAAACCAAGCCGAGATTGCATATCTAGTTGGTGCAATAAACCAACCTGGAAGATTTGATGCTTTTAAAAATTATAACTTAGGTAAAAGACGTAGAAATGTTGTTTTATCTATGATGGCTGATTGGGGAGTAATCTCAAATGAAGATTTCTATAAATTTAAAGAAATGGAAATAGAACTAAAAAAAGCTTCTAACGATAAATCAACATCAGGGATTGCTCCCCATTATATTGAACATATCAGACAAAACTTCAAGGAAAATCCTAACTTAATTTCCTACGACCTCTACAAAGATGGTTTAACTATAATTACAAGCCTAGATTCTAGAATACAAAATTATGCAAACCAAGCCGTAGAAGATCATATAAGCTATTATCAAAGAATATTCAATAAATCTTTTAAATGGAAAAACAATAGAGAGCTAGAAAAGA
This sequence comes from Candidatus Kapaibacterium sp., assembly GCA_028376765.1. GTDB lineage: Bacteria > Bacteroidota > Ignavibacteria > Kapaibacteriales > UBA2268 > JAJRPT01. Next base: position 6,918 of record JAONBD010000007.1, on the reverse strand, counting down.
ATTTAATTAGCGAAGCAATAAGAAGGAATCCTAAGTACCGAAATGCTGATGCTAATTCAAAAAAAGCTATAGCAGATCAATTCAAAAAAAATAAATCTTTTACAGATTCGGTACGAAATGTTGCAACAACTATCCAGTGTGGTGTTGTTGTGCTAAACCCCAAAAGCGGTGCTGTACTTGCAATGGTTGGGGCTTCACCAAAATTTATGCGAGAAAACAGGCACGCTAAACACTCATTAAACCATGTCACTCAAATTAAAAGGCAACCAGGTTCATCTGTAAAGCCATTTGTTTACGCAGCTTCAATTATAGATGCTGGGCTTACTCCAGACGATTCAATAAGCTGTAGCTCTTACACCTATAACCTGCCAGATTCAGAAGATTATTGGGCACCTAATATTGGCTACGATTGTGATTCAAATATGAATGTTACTATAAGGTTTGCACTTATGAAATCAATTAATTCGGTTGCAGCTAGATTGATAACTCTATACACTTCGCCACAGAAGGTGAAAGCCCTATTGCAAAAAGCTGGAGTTGAATCTCCACTAATGGCAGTACCAGCTTTAGCCCTTGGAGCTGGTGGTGAAATCAGACCAATCGAACTTGCCACGGCCTACTGTACATTTCCAAATAGTGGAATCAGACCAGAACCATTTTATCTAAACAAAGTTGAAGATCAGTATGGAAATAAAATCTTTGAAAAAAGGATGAATACCACTATTACTGATGTAATGGATGTAAAAACATCTGAAACGCTAGTAGATATGATGAAAGATGTTGTATCGAGAGGAACTGCAGGTAGAGTTAGACAACATTTTGATAACTGGAATGTTCAAGTAGCTGGTAAAACTGGAACTACAAACGATAATTCTGATGCTTGGTTTACTGGCTATACCCCTGAATTAGTTTGTTGTGTTTGGGTAGGTTTTGATGATCACAGAGTTAATTTTGATGCAATTGGTGATAATGGTCAGGGTGGTAGAGCTGCTGGACCAATATTTGGTAAAATAATGCAATCAATCTATCAAGATGAAGAGCTAAATTACAAGAAATTTGCTTTTGATTATGAGTCGAACAAAAAAGATACTTTACAAATAAACGGTGTTGAAGCGATCTCTAATTAGTTAGGCAAAGTTAAGCTAACCTTAGTCATCTCATTTTGAATAGAATCAAAAACTAATGTTCCATTTAATAATTCAGCAAACTCCTTACAAAGCAATAAGTCCTAAAACATAACCCCAACTTAAATTAGATGATAGTTACTAGGTACTGGTGTTGGTAAATAATACTTTACTTCTTCGTTCCAGTATATCCAACTAATTGAAGTTAGAATGACTATTATTAACAAAGAAGTAAATATAATTTTCATGTCTTTTTATGTTTTCAACTTATAAATAATTCATCAAATTTAGAAGTTGAAGTTATAATTTAAATTATCTGATTTGTATTTCTATAAGGATTATTGCCCTTCAGATGGTTCCCAAAGCTCAATTTTATTGCCATAAGGATCTAATACCCACGCAAATTTTCCAGTTTCATATTCCTGTACGTCACCATATTGCATGACTCTTCTCATTTTCAATTCAGAAAGAAATTCATCAAGATTATCAACTCTGTAGTTAATAACAAAATTATTTTCAGATGGTTCAGTATAATTAGAATTTTTATCAAATATATTCCAAACGGTAGATCCAGATTTACTATCATCTTCTCCCCAATGGAAATTTGCCCCAAATTCTCCTACATCTATTCCGAGGTTATCTTTATACCACTCTTTTAACTTTTCAGGCTGTGCAGCCTTAAAAAAGATTCCTCCGATTCCAGTAATCTTTGCCATTTTAAGTTTATCCTTATTTTATTATATAATAACCTGTTAAAGAGATACACCACCATCTACATTGAGGTCAACACCTGTAATGTAAGATGATAAGTCTGATGCTAAAAATGCTATAGTGTTTGCAACTTCTTCAGTTGTACCTATACGGTTTAGCGGTGTTTTATTTAAAATCTCTTTAACTTTTTCTTTGTCGTTTAATACTTCCTCAACAAGAGGAGTTGCTATATACCATGGGTGAATTGAGTTTACTCTAATGTTATTCTTCCCCCATTCCGCTGCTAAAAACTTTGTTAGTCTATCCACCGCCCCTTTGCTCATTGCATAGATAAGCGATGAAGATTTCACATAAGTCTTAGAAGCTATCGATGAAACATTAATGATTGAACCGCTATTACTTTTACTGAGTAAAGGAAACAATGTTTTGCATAATTTCCAATATGTATTCACATTAAGATTGAATACCGTCTCAATATCTGAATCTTGTGCCTCCAATGTAGGCTTTCTAATGTTAGTCCCAACATTATTTACTAAAATATCAAGTTTGTTTATATCATTAGATATTTCATCTAAAAACGAATTTAACAATTTTTTATCACTTAAATCAACCTTATAAGCTTTTACTTGTGGAAATTCTCTACTTAATGATTCAACATCTCTAGCACAAATAATTACTTTGGCTCCTAGCTCTAAAAACAATTTCGTAGTTGCTAGACCAATACCTTTTGTTCCACCAGTGATTAATGCGGTTTTATCTTTTAAGCTTATCATTAATTTTCTACTGTTTCTTCATTTGATTTAATTATTTTTCTAAAGATATTATTCAAATCAATAAAGTGTTGATACCCTCTAGCAATTAGATAATACTCTTGATTTTTTTCAAGTAATATTGTTGGGAAACCATTTACTCCAAGCTTAGATGCAAATTCAAAATCACTCAAAGTTTTTCTGGAATAATCTTCACTGTTATAAAGATCTGTAAAATCATTTTCATCCACATTATTATCTTTTGCGATTTTTAATAAATTATCAAATGATGTTAAATCAATGCCATCAAAATATAAAGCATTTTGAAGTGAATGAGCAAATTTAAAAGCAGAACTAGGATCTAATTCTTTAACCACCTGCAAAGCGATTGACGGCTCTAGTGAGCTCATCATCAATTCTCCCTTTTCTAATTCTTTTAAAAAGGCTGGACCAAATTTCGCTCCAGTATGTGATTCTACAGATTTGTAAGCATCGTTTACATAAGCAAACTTTTCACCAATTTTTCCAGCTCTTTCACCCAAAACCATTCCACCAGAAATTATTTCAAAGTCAAAATCATTAGAATATTTTGTAATTGATTTGTTTATAACATCTGCCATTGGATAGCACCAACCACAAAGTGGGTCAAAAATATATAGTATTTTACCTTGATTCATATTTTATTATTTATCCAAAATAGTGGTAAATATTTTATTGCGAATTTAATAGTTATTGACGCTTCAAACTTTAAAAATTTTAATCAATCTTCATTAAAAAGACTAAGACTTAGTTAGTTAAATTAAACTATTTCAGATTTAGATTTACAATTTAATATAACATTATATATTTTTGTGGAGAATCTTTTTGTATTTAAAAAAATTGTGCTCCAAATTTGATACATTAGGCTAAAAACTTTAAGAAATTATGACTTAATATGAATAAATACCAAAAATTAGATTATGAATATCATTTTCCATTGTATAACAGATACCCAATAACGCTTGAGCGTGGCGAAGGTTCAAATGTTTGGGATACCGATGGAAATAAATACCTAGATGCACTTTCAGGAATTGCTGTTAATTCTTTGGGGCATAATCACCCAAGTATAATCAAAGCAATAGTTGATCAAGCTCCCAAGATGATGCATGCTTCAAACTTTTTCTCTACTCCACAATTAGCTGAGCTATCAGAATTATTTTGCAAGACAACTAATATGGACAAAGTATTTTTTTGTAATTCTGGTGCTGAAGCAACAGAAGGTGCTGTTAAAGTTGCAAGGAAATACCAATACAAAAACGGCAAAGAAAATTGTGACATAATTTCCATGGAAAATTCTTTTCATGGTAGAACCATAGCAACCATTGCTATGGGGAAAGAGAAATATCAAGAAGGATTTCATCCTATGCCCAATGGGTTTGTAAAGGCTAAGCTCAATGATATTGAAGATTTAAGATCTAAAATCAATAACAAAACTGGTGCTATCATTATTGAAACAATTCAAGGAGAAGGCGGTGTTCAATTAGCAGATATTAACTACCTTAAAGAGGTTAGATCCATTTGCACCGAACATGATATACTGCTCATTCTTGATGAAGTTCAATGCGGTATTGGGCGGACTGGGTTCTTCTTTGCTTATGAAATTGCAGACATAAGACCCGATATAGTATGCACGGCCAAGGGTATTGCTGCTGGATTTCCAATGGGAGCTGTTGCTGCAATTGAAAAAGTTGCAAGTGCGATGCAGCCAGGCAACCATGGTACTACTTTTGGAGGAGGACCACTTGCAAGTGCTGTTGCTATAGCCACAATTAATGAAATAACTTCTGGCAACTTTTTAGCTACAGTGAAAGAAAATGGGGAGTACTTTTTAAAGAAATTAAATACCGAAATAGGCTCTAACCCTTTTGTTAAGAATATTAGAGGCCGAGGTTTAATGGTCGGCGTTGAACTTTCTAAAGATTCTAAACCAGTGGTTCTAAAGATGCTAGATAAAAAAGTAATAGCCAACTCTACTTCTGATGTAGTAGTTAGAATTGTGCCACCATTAATCTTTACTAAAAATGATATTGATAAAGTAGTTGAAGTTTTAAAGCAATCTATTAATGAGATTTACAACTAATCGTAATGGGATTAGCACTATTACAAATAAATTAAATTTAAAATACCAAACTAAAAATATTTGTATTACGAAAATAATTTTTAATTTAGCATTAAGCTAATTAGACAAAATTTTTAGAGGATACTATGGAATTAAAATACAGATTGCTAGATCACCCTTTTTACCAAGCATGGACAAAAGGTGAAATCACTAAAGAGCAACTTTCTAAATATCATGCTTCTTACCGAGAGTTCATTAAAGAAATGCCTAATTACTGGCAAAAAATTATTGATGGATTTGAAGACAATAGTACTTTTGGTGCTAGAGTCGTTTCTGATGAAAAAGAACATATCGGCCTTTGGGAACAATGGCAATCAAAGCTACCAACTACAGATGGTTTCCCTTCTATGGATGATATCAATTCTGAATTGCAGCAAATGAATACTTCTGAGCTTCTTGGTGCAATTCAAGCTTTTGAAACTCAACAACCAGAAGTTGCAATTACCAAAAAAGAAGGTCTTAAAGAACATTACGGCTACGAAGATGCCGAATTAATTTACTTTGATGACCACATGGAAGAAGAAGCACACATTGCATTTGGCAAAAGTTTAGCTAAAAGATACGCTAACGATTCCGATTACAAAAAAGGTTTCGAAAAAGGATCTGAACTATTTTATAAGGGATTAGATAAATTCCTTAATTAATCATAACTCACGCTTGCAAACATAGGCTCCCATTTTGGGAGCTTTTTTTTTATCTCTTTCTTTCATACCAGAAAAATATTGGCAATCCAATAAGTACTAAAAGCAAACCAAAAGCAGAGTTTACAATATTATTTTCTGGATCTGCTATATATTGAACAATATCATTGTACAAAGTCATTATTACAAATGCAGAAGCAAACAAAACAAAGATTGCAGGAACATAAGGGTAACCTATTACTTTGTATGGCCTTGGAGTATCAGGCATTTTTTTACGCAGAATAAAAACACCGTAAGCTCCAGCAGCATAAAATATCCAAGAAACAAATATTAGCATATCTGTTAATGTATCAAATGTACCAGAAAATGTCAATAAACAGCTTAGTATTCCCTGCCATATCAAGGCATTAGCTGGAGTCTTGTATTTTGTGTGTGTTTTACCAATCGAAGTAAAAAACATCTTGTTTTTAGCCATAGCGTAATAAACCCTTGCTGATACCATTATTGTACCATTAGATGTTCCAAATGTAGAAACCATCACCGCTGCCGATACAAAGGCGGCTCCCATCGCTCCCATCGATTTTTCGGCAACATCTGCTGCAACTATTGCCGATCTCGACATTTCTGCTACTGGAAGCACATATAAAAATGCTAAATTTATCAGGACATAAATCGCAATAATTATTAGCGTACCAATACCCAAAGCTTTTGGGATATTCACTTGGGGGTTTTTGACCTCTCCAGCAATGTATGTTATATTATTCCAACCATCGTAACTCCAAAATGCCCCAGAAAGAGCTGCTAGTATTCCTGCGAGCATACCTACTTTTGCATATCCATAATTACTAGTATCCATAGTGAAATTTTCAACTGATCCGCCACCCCATGCAAATCCATATCCTACTAGAATCAAAATAGCTAAAACCTTAGCTATTGTAAATATATTTGCAACTCTACCTCCAAATATTACCCCAAAATAATTAACAAAGGTTAGAAATAAAATCACTGAGGAGGTTATTATCTTAATACCAAAATTATCGAGTGGGTAAATATTTCCTATCCCTGGTATATGGAACTTAGAACTAGCAATTTGTTCGGCGGAGAAAAACTCAGGCATCTTAAAAGCATCAAAAAACTGGGAATATTCTGCAAACACCCATGTAATGGAAGCAATAGAACCAGTTTGGATAATTGCAAAAAGCCCCCAACCATATAAAAAGGCAATTAATCTACCGTACATTTTAGCAAAAAATACGTACTGACCACCTGTTGATGTAATCATCGATGCGATTTCAGCATTTGTTAAAGCACCAAAAAGAGTAAGAACTCCTGCTGCAACCCATATCACAATCATTAATTCGGGCGAGCCAAGGCTATCAGCCATTAATGCTGGTTTTTTAAAAATACCAGATCCAATCACAGCTCCAACTACAATTGTTAATACAGTAAAAAAGCCGAGTTGTCTATTTAATTCATTTTGTTCATTATTCATTTAATAAATTAAGAAAATTTTCTAATTATTCCTTTTTTGGTAA
>JAONBD010000069.1 GCA_028376765.1 Candidatus Kapaibacterium sp. | reverse complement strand
AAAAGACTAGATTTTGAAATGCTTTTTTTAAACTTGGAAATGAACCATAGGATTTTTGCCAATCTCCGTTTGGATACTGCTGTTGTCCACCTAAAATCCCAATATGTTCATTTAGTGTCAAAGAATTAACTGCATTTGTTATAGTATCCCTGAATAAAATCAAATCTGAATTACAGATAAAAACCAAATCTGCATTGCTATTATTAGCACCAAGATTTGCAGCGGCTCCATATCCAATATTTTTAGGCGATAAAATTAATTTAACATCTGGAAATTTATTTTGAATATACTTTACAGAATTATCACTTGAGCAATTGTCAACTACCGTAATTGTTAAATTACCTTTGTAGTCTTGGGCAAATATAGAACGGAACAACTCATCGAAATGAGAAGTAGAATTGTAAGAAATAATAATTAGTTCTACATTCATTTAAATTGATTTTTAGATATTTGTAGTATGATAAAAAAGAAATTTAACGATATAATAAATAATTATCTAAATTTAGTAGAAAAAGTAGCAAATAAACTTCCTGATCCTTTTTTTCTATTTTTGATTTTGTCATTCTTAGTTATTGGGTTGTCAGCTGTTCTAAGTTACTATAACTTATCGGTGTTACATCCTGCTAGCGGATTAAAAGTCTATCCGGAAAATCTTTTAGAAATACAAAACCTTCAGAAGTTAATAACAAATATCGTCGCAAATTTTATTGGATTTCCTCCCCTTGGTCTTGTTTTAGCATCAATGATTGGAATTGGAATTGCTGATAAATCTGGATTTTTTTCTACAGCATTAAGGTATTCACTTTTAAAATTTCCAGATAAATTATTAGTGCCAGCGGTTTGTTTTGTTAGTGTGAATTCAAGCCTAATAGCGGACGCAGGAGTTGTAGTATTGCCTCCTTTGGCAGGAATATTATTTCTTGCTAAGGGTAAAAATCCTATTGCGGGAATATGTGCTAGTTTTTCTGCGGTAGTTGGTGGTTTTAGTGCAAATTTATCTGTAACTGCACTAGATCCATTACTTGCAGAGCTAACACAATCGGCAGCAAATGAGTTAAATTTAGATTATGTAGTTCATGCTCCATCAAACTACTACTTTATGTTTGTATCAGTATTTTTAGTAACCTTTGTTTGTACTTATGTTACCAATAGAATTGTAATTCCTCGCTTGGGAATAAGCAATGTCAAATCAGAGAAATTTAAAGAAATTTCACCCATAGAAATTAAAGCAATTTGGGCTTCATTTGCAAGTGTATTTATTATATTATTGACTGTATTAGTTAATTCATTTGGCGATACAGCATTTTTTAGAGATCAAAACGGTGGATTTACCATATTATATGAAAGTATTATTCCATTGATAATAATAATATTTGGGGTGTCAGGAACTGTTTTCGGATTAATTATTGGTAAGATTAAATCAAGTAAAAGCCTTGTAGATATGATGGTCGCAACAATGAACCAAATGGGAGTGTACCTTTTGCTTGCATTTGCGGCAGGACAATTTTTAGCTTTGTTTTCTTGGTCTAATTTAGGAGTGATCGTAGCAGTTAAAGGAGCTGATTTAATTATATCATTAGGTTTAGAAGGTTTCCCAATTCTATTTCTGTTTTTAATTTTTTCTATGGTGCTAAATATTTTTATATCGTCTGCCTCAGCAAAATGGACAATTATTGCTCCAGTATTTGTACCAATGTTAATGCTAATCGGTTGGTCTCCAGAGCTTACTCAATTAATCTATAGAGTGGCAGACTCAACTACAAACATGATTACGCCACTACTTCCATATTTTCCATTAATAATTGTATTTGCAAAAAAGTATGACAATGATATAAGTTTAGGGAAATTATTATCTTCACTTATTCCATATAGCCTATTTTTATTTATTACTTGGTCAATATTAATTTTCATTTGGATATATTTTAATTTACCACTTGGACCAGATTCTCAATTATTTTATCAATAAATGTAATTTTTTGATAATTGTATTGTTAATACATATAACGATGAAACAAAATTTTGTAAATATGACTGATGAAGAACTTTACACCGAATTGGGTTCTTCTAAAAAAAAGGTATCTAAGCAAGCTTTTGATGAGCTTTACTCCAGATATTCAGTAAATGTATTTGCATATTGTAGAAAGATTCTTAACAGCGAAGATGCAGCTAGAGATGTATTTCAGGAGACTTTTACAAGGGTTTTTCAAACCGCTAAGAAAAACAAAGTAATGACAAACTTTGCAGGTTTTATAATAACTATTGCTAGAAATCTTTGTTTAAATGAAAAGTCTAAGAAAAAGAGGGTATCTGTATCATTGGATGATATTAACCTTCCTAGCTATGATACTTCCTATGGAAATAAACAGTTAGAAGAACTCTTAGAAACTGCATTAGAGGACTTGCCAGAAGAATATCGTGAAGCTCTTATTTTAAAAGAGTTCATGAATATGAGCTATAAACAAATAGCCGAAATTCTTTCAACTACACTTCCAGTAGTCAGAATAAGGATATATAGAGCAAAGAATAAGCTAAAAGAATTACTTTCACCATATTATAATGAAACAGAAAATATATTAGAATAATTATGTCAAAAAAACTTTATCAAGAAAAAATTGTTGAACTATTAGATGGAGAACTTCCTAAGGAGGAAGCTTCAGATTTATATTCACAAATTTCTTCTGACCAATCATTGCAGAAGGAAATGCAGGATCATATTAAGTTGAAAAATATGATAAAGGTTGGTTTGAACACTCCTCCTGATATTCTTAAATCCAACATTTACAAAAGCACAGGATTAGTATCAACAAACTATTATAGGTACTTGCTTGTAATTCCAATACTACTTGCATTTGGATTGGGATACTATATCTCAAATGATGATATTAATTATAGAAACGAGGTAGCAATTATAGAAAGTCTCAATTTAAAAACATTAAATAAAGATTTGGTAGTTGCCGAAAAAAATAACATTGAAATTAGCTCTAAAATTCCTGTATCTACATCAGTTGGGATTAAAAAGTCAAAACAAACTAAATCTTCAAAAAATGCAATACCAATTAAAAGTTTGAACGATAAAAATGATTACAAACCTACTGAAAATGGTAATACTAATTTATCTAATAACTTAGCTATTAATAATACTATGGTTGTTGATGACAGCCCTTTACAATATTTAAATAAAGTTAATCAAAATGAATATCCTTTGGACAATGTTCAATTACAAAATTTAAGATTTGATAATTCTGTATTTAATACAAATGATGCTAAGAATATTACATTAGAACTAAAGGGACTAAACCTAAATAATTTTCATCAAAGTGATGTTGAAAATTTCAATACAGGAATCAATAATTTCTCAGTTGCTGCCTATTACTCAGTAAACTCAAACTTTAAAATTGGTGCTGAATTTGGTCAAGAAAATTTCATTCAGAAATATCATTTTAATGATGGTGAATTTACTACCAATTACGAACAAAATTACACCTCAAATTACTTGGGTGTAAGTGCCAAATTTGCTGATGAATTTTTAAAGGAATTACCCAATTTAAATTTTTATTCAAGATTGTTCTTAGGTTCAATGATGACTGGACCAATTGGTAGACTTGAAGCAGGTTTATCTTATCAGATTGCCAATAGATATTCGTTGTTTATTGGGTATGATTTAGCTCATACAACTTATTTTTTCAAAGGAAACGATTTTCATTCTACAAAATCTGGAATGGTTTATGGGGTTACATTTAAATTATGATGTTCAGGTTTCTTATATTATCTCTTTCTTTTTTTATTTCATGTTCATCACCAGCTGATGTTGATGCAGAAAGAACACAAGAAAATATAAAAAACCAAGATCCAAAAGCATTGCTTTTAATAGCAGATAAAGAAATTATTGATTTTGGTCAAGTATATATTTCAGAAGAAAATGAAAGGACATTAAAGCTCACAAATGTTACAGGCGAAAATTACATTATAAATGATATAACATTCAAGAATCAACCAAGTATTTTCTATTTAAGGAATAAAAACTATCCCTTAATACTGGAACCTTACCAATCTTTTAGCTTAACTGTTTACTCAAGACAAAACGTATCTGGATTGATTGAAGACGAATTAATAATTGATTCGGAAAGATCTCCAGTGGTTGGTTTAAAATCGTTAGTTCCAGATTTTCAATTATCAAACGATGAAATTATTGAATTAAAAAAAGGTGACATTGGAAATGTAATCGTAAGTGCAATAAATAATAGTAACAGGCAACTAGACCTTATTAGAATTTATTTATCTGCCGACAATTCAAATCTATTTAGTCTTGGTTTTAATTCAAAAGATTATCAAAAAATCAAACCCAAAGAAACTTTTTTGCTACCAGTTGAATTTGAAGCAAAGTTCGTAGGTGAATATTCAGTGATTATTAGCATTGATGTTGAGGGCGAAGGAATATTTATAGAAAATTCAATTATAAAAATCAACGTAACTGATTAGAGTATTTTTCCATCCAATTTATTTTATTTGTTAAAAAGTAATCTTTTGCTTGCTCATAATCATTTGGAATGATTCCTTCGAGTATAGCCTCTTCAATTTCAGTTTTAATAGAACCAACCATTTTACATGGTTTAATATCACAAATTTTCATAATTTCTTCTCCTCTAACTGGAGATTGAAAGGCTCTCAAAGCATCTTTTTCCTGAACATCAATAACCTTTTGGAAAACAATTTCATAGTTGTTGATATACTTTGAAGATTTATTGGGATTTTTTGTAGTAATATCTGCTCGGCATAGAGTAAATAAATCTTGCAATGAATCTCCAGCGCTAGCTGCCAACCTTCTGATAGCAGAATCAGAAACATCTGAATCAACTAACACCATTGGTCTTTGATGAAGCCTAACTAATGTTTCAACATACTTTAAATGTTCCATAGGTAGTTTAAGCCTTCTAAAGATTTTCTTTTGCATTCTAGCTCCAATCTCTTCATGCCCATGGAAAGTCCACCCAGTTCCTTCCACGTACCTTTTGGTTCTAGGTTTAGCTATATCGTGCATAAGAGCTGCAAATCTCAACCAAACATTATTTGTATTTTTACTAATATTATCGACAACCTTTAAAGTATGCCAAAAAACATCTTTATGACCAAATACCTTATCTCCTTCTTGCTTGATTTCTGCTCCAGCAAGCTCATCCAATTCTGGAAAAATATATTTTAGAATACCTGTTTTAAATAAAATTCCTAGTCCAATACTTGGTTTTTCAGATTCTAAAATTTTTAATAACTCATCACTTATTCTCTCTTGTGAAATGATTTTTATTTTATCTGAAATTTCTTTTATCGCCTCGAAAGATTTCTCTTCAATTTGAAATTTGAGCTGAGAAGCAAATCGAGCTGCACGCATCATTCTAAGGGGATCATCTGCATAGGTAATTATAGGGTCTAATGGGGTAACAAGTATTTGTTTTTTTAGATCTTCAACACCATTAAATAAATCTAGTATATTCCCAAAGGTATCTTTATTAAGTGAAGCTGCGATAGAGTTGACGGTGAAATCCCTTCTGTTAATATCATCTTCAAGAGTACCTTCAGTTACTATTGGTTTTCTTGTTTTACCATCATAAACTTCTTTCCTAGTACCAACAAATTCCACCTGGTAATCGCCAATAGGTACCATCGCAGTTCTAAATCTTTCAAAGATTACTGCTTTGGAATTGAACTGTTCAGCAACAATGT